>JAYELL010000053.1 GCA_034717495.1 Chloroflexota bacterium
GCCGTAGTCGTCTCTGGGCCCAGCGTCAAGCCGTTCAATATCGACTTTGTCGGGATGCAGGTATAACATGAAAGATGTCTCGAATTTCGCAGCATGATCTCCTCCCACATCCTTTGCCTGGTTTTCAACAAGCGCCAGTACCTCCATTTGGCCACCGGACTGTTTGTATTTCTCAACGGCTGAGTCGATAAACTGGTTTCTATTGGGGTAATGCCCCGAAAGCAGGATGGCTTTTTCGTAGCCGTCCGCATCGAACCCCTTCAATAACTCGGTGACGAGTGTGATCAAAGGCTCTGGGCTGAACATAAAGGTAGACGGCCAATCAAGGTGACCTCCACCGGAACCAAAGAAGACAGCAGGATAAACAACGCCACCTGCTTTCGCGGCGAGGCCGACAAGTTGCTCATGAGCCTTCATTGCATCAAGTCCCAAAACGTTATGGTACCCGTGCCATTCGATTGAGCCAAAAGGAACATAAATATATGGCGCCTGCTCTTTTGCAGATGAGACCTCCTCTGGTCTCATCTGCTCAAGCCGTACTTCCTTCTCAAGAATGTCTGTAAATGTGCCCACTGGTTACTCCTGTTCATGTTCATGCAAATGATGTTTCTTCTCGCGCCAACGGCCAAACTCACTGACCCCGAGGAGACGCCACAAAGCGGCGGTAATCTCGGAGCCAGTGAGTTGTCATGCAGTTACTTCTCTTTTTGCCACACCTAAGAATTCAGATCTGTTCTCAAGCTCTAAGAAATCGAGATTGATGATCTCCCATCCATCCTTTCCGAGTCCGTTTAAATATGTTTCCAGGTCAGCTCGCTCTTTCCCTTTGAAAATTCCGCCCCCGGAAACGTTCTTGGAATCAACGATCTTGTACTCCCATTTCGTCATTATTCTCTCCTCTTCATAAACTGTCGGGTTCAGCCGACGTTGCTCCGCTGAACCCGTTGTGAGTACCTTTCGAGTTACTTCTTGCCCAGTATGCAGGAAAATTAGCCACGAAACTGACAAGAATGAAACGCAGCGCTGTCTTGAGCGCAGTCGAAGGGCGCTGTCCTGCCCACTCCGGGGCACCTAACGGTGAGCGCAGTCGAAGCGACCGGAATGAACCGCAGACCTATGCTGAGCGTAGCCGAAGTATGACGCTGATGAACGCAGATGATCGCAGATCAATCGGAAAAAGATCGGCGAGAATCTGCGCCGAAGGTCTGCGTAATCAGCGTTCCTCTGGCTTGTCCAGGTCAGGCATACGCCCGTCGACTCTGACGAGCGGAAGTTACCAAATGACGGATAGAGATTGGAAGCTGCTGATCTTGCCATTGCCGCTCTAATTTCGTATTGATTCCGCCCTCTTCTGCCGCCTTTAGTGCATAAGCTGCGGTACCCAAGCAGTGGTCAGCCATATGTGCCGTCTCGGCGGCATGTCCTGCGGCGCGAGCGGCGGCTGTCGCTGCGGCATCCTTGGACTCTCTTGCAGCCGCGTGGGCTGCTACTGCAGCCTGTCGTGCATCTCCAACGGAAATCTCGCCTCTAGCCCACGCCCTCGCTTGTCGTAGTGCATCAAATGGGCGCTGATCATTAAACAAAGTGAAGTATGCAACACTTTACCTTACCCTGCCTGCCAAGCGCAAATTGTTGAAAAGAACGGCCACCGCCATCTGGCCTGGGCTTCCTATGCCGGCGACGATCTGCAATCGCTGTACCTGGGCATGGGCACCAAAATTACTGGAGATGGCTGATCGACTTCGTGCGCATGCACATCAGCCAGATGGCAGGCATCACTCCCGCGGTCAAGGTCGCCGGTTTTGCCGACATGTATGGTATACGCACCGCCTGGCACGGCCCCAGTAATACCTCCCCCGTGGGCCACGCAGCCAATCTGCACCTCGACCTCTGGGCGCCCAATTTTGGCATTCAGGAGTGGTACCGGGCCTCGGAGCTGGACTACGAGATGTTCCCCGGTTTGCCAGAAGTACGCAATGGCTATATGCTTTCCAACGACCGGCCCGGCCTCGGCATCGATATCGACGAAACATTGGCTGCCAAATACCCGCCCGGGGACAAGGTCGTGCAGTGGACACAAACGCGGCTGCCCGACGGCAGTCCGGCCCGTCCGTGACAGACAGCATGGCCTCTGCCCTGTCTTGAGAAAAGGGTGGAATCAGAAAAAACCTAACCGCTGATAACCGCCGATAAACGCTGATCAGACATCAGAAAAGATCAGCGACCTCTGCGCCGCAGGTCAGCGGGGAAAAGAAAAAAAACACAACCGCAGACCTGTCCTGCCCACTCCGGGGCACCTGACGGTGAGCGTAGCCGAAGGGATGAACGCAGATAACCGCAGATCAATCAGAAAAAGATCAGCGAGAATCTGCGCCGAAGGTCTGCGTAAATCAGCGTTCCTCTGCCCTGTCCTGAGGAAAGAGAGGGAATGAACCGCAGCCCAAGTACCAGGTTCTGGCTTGTCCAGGATAGGAGATTACGAATGAACTACGTTGATTTTGGCAGTACTGGTCAGCGGGTTTCCCAGATGTGTCTGGGCACCATGATGTTTGGCGAACGCTGCGACGAGGCAGAATCCGAGCGGATCCTCTCAGCAGCTATGGACCAGGGCATCACCTTTGTCGATACGGCGGCGATGTACGGACAGGGGCGCACCGAGGAGATCATGGGACGCATCCTGAAAGGACGACGGGATCAGCTGTTTATCGTCACCAAGGTGACCAGGAGCACCGACGCGGCCTGGATTCGAGAGAGCATCGACGAAAGCCTGGCCCGCCTGCAGTTGGACTACGTCGACCTCTACCTGATTCATTGGCCCCGGGAGCAGATGCACACCGTGGAGATGATGGAAGGGCTCAATGATGTGGTTCTCCAGGGCAAGGCCCGTTTCGTCGGCTGTTCCAACTTTCCGGCCTGGCTGGTGGCTCATTGTAACGCCATTGCCCAGCGGAAGGGTTGGGCGCCGTTGATCTGCAATCAAGTACCCTACAATCTGATCGAGCGAGGCATTGAGGTCGAGGTGCTTCCCCAGGCCGCCGCCGAGGGGATCGCCATCATGACCTACCGGCCTCTGTTGATCGGCATATTGGCCGGTAAGTACCAACCTGGCCAGGCGATGCCTGCCGACTCCCGCGGCCAGACCGATGGGCGCATTGCAACCTGGGTAGCCAGGTATGCCGATGGCCTGCGTCGCTTCAACCAGTTTGCATCCGAGCGGGGCCTGCATCCGGCGCAGCTGGCAATCGCATGGCAATGCCACACACCCGGAGTGACGTCGCCGATCGCCGGCGTGAGTTCGTTGGGCCAGTTGCAGGCCAGCATCGACGCCTTCGATGTGGCTCTCACTGCCGAAGAATATGCCGAGATTTCGGCCATGTTCGACACCGCCGTCAAGGAAGAGAGCGGCGGCAACTATCCTAACCTGCGCCGGTCCCATGACCTGGTGGCCAGTTAGGCTATTGACAATTAGCGTGACACCTCTGGAGACTGACGACTGTCCGGCTGGTAGCCGGACCTACGATCTGCATGGTTATTTTCGCTCACGACTGTCGAGGTCTTTGAATGAATACAACTCTCCAACAGCTTGGCGACATGGGACTCATCCCGGTTGTCGCCATCGACGACGCCGAAGATGCCCCCGATCTGGGCGAGGCTTTGCTGCAGGGCGGGCTGCCCTGTGTCGAGATTACCTTCCGCACAGCAGCGGCCACCGACGCCATTCAATCGATCGCGGCCAGGTTTCCCGAGATGGTGGTCGGCGCCGGCACTGTGCTCTCTGTAGCTCAGGCCGAAGAGGCCGTTTCCCGCGGGGCAAGCTTTATCGTCTCCCCAGGCTTTGATCCCCAGGTGGTCGACTGGTGCCTCGATAACGATGTTGCGGTGATGCCCGGCGTGATGACCCCCAGCGAGATCACAGCGGCTCTCAACAAGGACCTGCCGGTGCTCAAATTCTTTCCCGCGGAGGCGGCCGGCGGCGTCAAGTTACTGAAGGCGATCGGTGGGCCGTTTGTGGGTGTTAAGTTTGTGCCGACCGGCGGCATCAATGTGACGAACCTGCCCGATTATCTGCGGCTACCTGCCGTTCATGCCTGCGGCGGCAGTTGGATTGTCAAGCGGCAGCTCATCGCTGACGGTGATTTCGATGCGATTGCCCGCCTGACCGCCGAGGCAGTCGAGATTGTGCGACAGGTGCGATGATCCCTAAGCCTGTTCAACGAGCCGGCGAAACTGGCGGCTACTGGCCACAAGGTCGGGTCCCTGTCCATAGAGAGCGCCGGCGATGAGGAAGATGGCTTCCTTGCCGTAGAAACGCGACAACTCGGGCAGCCTGTCCAGCGTCATGCCACCGGCCGGGATGGGAAAGATGGGTTTCAAAGGACCCATGTCAGCAGCGGTGGCCTCCACAATGCCCCGGCAATCGGCGCGGCTGAAGGAAAAGCGGCCGCCGAAATTCACGAATATGGTGGCGTCTGCCCCTGCCAGGCGCGGCAGCTGGCCGAAAACGACCCGGTGCGACAGGCCCTGGTCCGGGTGGATGGCAAAGGTTCCCAGCCAGGCAGGGTGGCTCAGAATGGGCAGGCCAAGGGCGCTGTTCTGTGCCAGGATCCGCACGCTGTCCCAACCCACCAGGCCTGGAGCCACCATGATGCCGCCGGCTCCAGAGCCCCTGGCCTTGAAGGCGCGGGCAACGATCTGGTCAGCTGGAGCGGTCACGTTGGGAACATAGAGACAGCAGTAGCCTGTCTCGCGATTGGCTCGTTGGACTGCCTCTGCGCAGCGGGGGACTCTTTCGGAGAAGGGGGCGAAGGATTGCCCGGTCAGGCCGTGATCCTCTTTGATGATGTCAATGCCGCCAAGGGCCAGCTTGTATGCCAGGTCCGCCAGATCGCTTGCCCCTAGTCCCATGGGCTTGAGCGCCGTACAAAGCAAGGCTCGATCTGTGACTCCCAGCAGAGATCGAATTCCCTCTCTACCAAAACGCGGCCCATGAAACTGCATCAACAAACTCTCCGGAAGATCGAGGTGGAGTACCTTGATCCCGGGATGCATGGCCGAATTGCCAAAGACCACGTTGAGTAGTTGCGTGAGCTCACCGGCCGCGGCTTCGATGGGATAGCTGATCGTAGCGTCGTATCGCTCTTCTCCCGCAGCTTCCAGCGCCTCGATGCGTCCGACCAGGTGGGCGCGGATGTCGTCGTCAGCCAGCAGGCTGTCGGGTATTTCAACCGTCTGCTCCAGGCAGATGCCATAGGCTTTTGCCCTGGCCTTGGCCTGGGTTTCAGCGACGAGGCGATAGCATACGCCAAAACGCTCGCCCGAAAGGCTCAGCGAGGTTTCCGGGAAGATCATAGGCAATTCGCTTTTGGACTTCTGTTTGCCGCAGGGAGAGGGTGAGATCAAGAAGCGCTGACGTGGCGCACCATCTCGTGGGTCAGTTGCTGCAGCGGCGGATAGGTGTTGATGTACTGCTCAACGTAGAAGCGATAGGCCTGGTGTCTGGCGGGATCGGGTTCGATACGTGTGCGGACCTGCACCATCTGCTGGGCCGCGCTCTGGATGTCGGGGAAGAGCCCGGCGGCCACGGCGCCCAGGATAGCGGAGCCCAGTGCAGGACCATCGGGCACGGCGGTCAGGGTGATGGGCACATTGCTGACGTCGGCATGGATCTGCATCCAAAGGGGACTCCTGGTGGGTCCACCGGACGCCACCATCTCATCCACCACGAAACCGTTTTGGCGAAACGTGCGAAGGATATGCTCCGTGCCGTAGGCGATCCCCTCGATGATGGCTCGGAACAGGTGGCCAGTGGTGTGTTTTAGGGAGAGGCCGCGCACGATGCCGCGCGCTTCGGGGTCAACGTAGGGTGTGCGGTTGCCCTGCCAATAGTCGAGGACGATCAGCCCTTCGGAGCCAGGCGGGATCGGTTTTGCCAACCGGTCGAGAACAGTGTATGCATCAACGCCTTGTTCGGCAGCCTGCAGCACCTCTTTGGCACAGAAGTTGTCCTTGAACCATTTGACGACGGAGCCGGTGGACACCTGGCCACCCTCGACAGTGTATTGACCGGGCAGGATGGCGTCGGTGAAGGCTCCAAAGATGCCTTTGGCGAAGAGTGGCGTTGCGCTCTGGCCCAGGAGTAAATGGGAGGAACCGGTGATGAATGCCAGCTTGCCCGGCTGCAACACATTCAAGCCAATCATGGCCACGTAGCCATCTGCGCCACCTTGGGCCACAGGGATGCCGGCTGGCAGGCCAAGCTCGTCGGCCACGTCGGGCAACAGAGTCCCTGCTATCTCGCCCATGTCCAGAACACGCTGCGGGAATCGAGAGATAAGGTCGCCAAGGCCAATCTGCTCGTAGAAATCATCGGGCCAGCCACCCTCGGCTCGGTCGTAGTACCAGCGGATACTGGTGTTGTTGATGCTGGCAGTCCACTGCCCGGTCAAACGGAAAGTCAACCAGTCGATGAATTCGCCTACATGGCTGGCCTGCCGGTAGATCTCCGGCTCGTTCTCCTTGAGCCAGAGGGTTTTGCAGGGCAACCATTCGGCGGACACGTTGCCATAGCCGTTGTATTTGAGGGCTGGATGGCCGCTCTCTGCGATGCGTCGGGCCTGCTCGGCGGCGCGGACGTCCATCCAGATAATCGCAGGGCGCAACGGCTGAAAGTGCTCATCCATCGCCACAACGGTACAACTTGTGCAATCCGCTCCCAGGCCGACGATCTCTTTCCTGGCAATGCCGCTCTTGGCCATTGCAGATCGCGTGGCTACAACCAGGGCAGACCACCACTCGTCCGGGCGCTGCTCGGCCCATCCCGGATGTGGGTGATTGAGCGGGTACGGCTGGGAAGCAAACACGACAGGTTGCCCCGTCTGATCGAATATACCAACCCGCACGCTCTCCGTGCCAAAATCGATGCCCAGGACATAGGAACCGGACATGGCTGTTACCTCCATCCGTTGAAGCAATCAGCGCCTGGGCAACCGCCAACAATGAATTGCGGCAGCAAGGGCGCTGAAGGGTCGACCCATCTTGCCGTTTTATTTCTTCACTTCAACACCGGCCTGGTCTTCCAGGTTTCGTATCATGGCGGAGGCGTTCAGCTCGCCCCAGCCCTTGTTCACCGCGGCCTTGATATTCTCACGGGTGGCGGCACTTGCAGGAATGGGTACGTTCAGGTCCTGGGCGAAGCGAGCAATCAAGTTGGCATCCTTCAACATCAGTTTGAGGGCAAAATGGGTGCTGAAGTCGCGCTCAATCAAGGCATGACCCACGCCGTCGAATATGGGCGACTTAAAATCGGTGACATGCAATACGCCCAGGACATCTTCAGGATCAAGGCCCGCCCTGGTCGCCAGGACCATGGCCTCGCCCAGCGCCTCCAGCTGGGACGCCACCACGAGATTGCCGACCAGCTTCATGGAGGAGCCCTGCGCTGTGCCGCCCATGTAGTGGGTAGTTTCGCTGAGCACCTGCAAAATCGGCTTGACCTGCTCGTAAAGTTCCTTGTCGCCGCCAACCACAATCCACAAGCCACCCTGTGCAGCCTCGTTTCTGCTGCCAAAGACAGGCGCATCCAGGAATCGAACTCCCTTTTTGGCATAGGCCGCGGCAGATTTGCGACTGGTGTCCGGGTGCACGGTGGTCAAATCGACGACCGTCTGGCCTGGCTGCACGGCCGACAGCAGGTCGCCATCGCCGAAAAGCAAGTCCTCGACTGCGGCATCGTCGCTGAGGCAGTACATGATCAGGTCAGCGTCGGCCACCGCCCGAGCAGGGGTGGTGGCCTGCACAGCACCTTGCCTGACCAGCGATTCGCAGCGTTCGGGTGACCGATTCCACACGGTTACAGGATAGCCGGCTTTGAGCAGATTTCCAGCCATGCCCCGTCCCATGATTCCCATACCAAGATAAGAGATTTTTGTCACAGAAGTACTCCTGTTGAGTTTGCAATGGCCCATTCCGATCGAAGCGGGTTTGGGCGTGAGCTGCGCGGGGAAGCAGAGAGCGGCCCGAGCAGGGAGTCAATTGACGGACAGGTGCTAAGTTTGGGTGCCCGGACTGCGTTTGCGTCGCCGATCGACGTAAAAAGTGAGCACCATCACCAGCAAAAGCAACCCACCCCACGCAATCTGGCGGAAGAAGATGGCTGCGCTGGAAGGGAACAACTCCAACATCAACATGTTGAGGCCGGTCGAGAGGAACTGTATGCTCAACACAGCCAGCACCAGGCCGGAGACCGTGCCGAAGCCACCGGTGTAGCTGACGCCACCCAAAATAGCGATAAGCACTGTCAGCAAGATGAACGATGCGCCGAAGTCTGGTTTGGCCGAGTTGGTTCGGGCCAGGAAGATGATGCCCGCAATGCTGGCCACCAGACCGGCGATCCAGTATGTGCGTAACAGCACGCGGTTGCTGTTGATACCTGAGTAGAGGGCTGCCGTCGGGTTGGTGCCAAGCATGTAGACGTTGAAGCCAAAGGTCGTGCGGTTGAGCATGATAGAAAAGACAACAGCTATCACAGTGAAGACGATGACGGGGATCGGCAGGCCCAGAATGTAGCCGTTGCCGATGAAAGCCAACTGGGTTGTAGTGATGGCCGGACCACCCGTGACTACGAACGACAGGCCGGTGTAGATGGCACCGGTGCCCAGGGTGGCCAGAATCGGTGTGATGCCCACGGTCGATACCAGGAACCCGTTGAACAGGCCGCAGATAGAACCGACGATGAGGGCGCTGATCATGGCCAGGGGAATAACCAATACCGGCGACATGCCGGCGCCATTCTCGCCGGCCAGCCGTGTCAGAACCAACGCCGCTACTACCGCCGACAGGTTGGCCGCGCCGACGATGGACAGGTCAATGCCGCCGGTCAGCATGGTGATCATGATGGCGAAAGCCAGGATGCCGTACTCCGGAAACTGTACCATCATCGACTGCATGTTCCTGATGGTCAGAAACTTGTCGGGCAGCAACAGGCTGAATGCCACGAAGATGGCAAATGAGATGACAAACAGGCGCAGCGTATAAATGTCGAACGGCAGACGGTTTATCAATGAATTCCGAGAAGTAGTTTTTTCCATCTGTTATGCTACCTAAGCATCCGCCAGGCCGAAAGATTGTTTGCCGGCGCGGCGTGCCTGGATGGCAGGGATGCCCGTACCAACCAGGATGATGATGCCAATGACGACCCGTTGCCAGACGGTGGGGACGCCGATCAGAATCAGGCTGTTGTTGGCAATGATCACCAGGATCACGCCCAGGATAGTGCCGATCACCGTGCCGCGGCCGCCGGTCAGGGTTGCGCCGCCCAGGACCACGGCGGCGATCACGTTCAACTCCATGCCGACGATGTCCTGGGGATTGGACTGGCGGGCAAGCGAGCCGAAGGTCATGCCGGCGATTCCCGATAATAGGCCGACAAAGGCATAGATGAAATATTGGATGCGGGTGATGTTGAAACCGGCCCGGTCGGCGGCCTCGGGGGCGCCGCCCAGGGCATAGATGCCTCGACCCAACATCGTATACCTCAAAAGCAGCCACACGCCAAAGGCAATGACTATCGTCATAATGACAGCCGGATGCAGGATGGCCATGCCTCTCTCCTGGGGAATATTCATCAGCGACGACCGGGCAAAGGCCGTCATGGCCGGCGGTACATCCCGGATGATCTGGTTGCCGATGGCGAAGAGCAGAAAACCGTGGATCATGCTGAGGGTGCCCAGGGTCACGATCAGGGTGGGCAGCTTAAACTGGGCAATAAAGAAGGCGTTGATCATTCCCAATCCCAGCCCGATGACCGCGGCGACAATAAAGAACAACCAGATCGGCGCATCGGGCGAATAGGCCATGAGCAGCTTGGTGGTTGCGTGTAAGGCGAAGACAGCGACCGCTGTAAAGGAGACGTCGATCCCTCCCGAGATGAGCACGATAAGCACCCCCATGGCGAAGATGCCGGTGACAATGCTGCTGCGCAGGAGGGTAAATAGATTGCCGACGGTGAAAAAGGTCGGGTTGTTGAGCCCAATGATGAGGCACAGGCCGACAATGGTTATGGCCACCAGGGTTTCGTTGCGGCGAAAGATGCGGTTCATGGCGCTATTCCTCGATCAGCTTGGCGGACAGTTCGTTTTCGTCCGTTTCCTGAGGCAATATCCTCTCGACGATGCGCCCGTGGCGCATCAGCAGAATGAGGTTGCAGGTCTGCAACAGCTCAGGAATGTCGTCGGAGATCACCAGTAGCCCCATGCCTTCACCCGCCAGTTGTTTCATCATATCGTGTAGTTCGTTTTTCGAGCCGATATCCACGCCAACCGTTGGCCCATTCATGATCATGAGGCGCGGTTTGCTGGCCAGCCACTTGGCCAGCACGACACGCTGTTGGTTTCCACCCGATAACGTATAAACCGGCAGTTCAGGATCGGAGGTTTTTATGCGGAGTGCTTCGACCCATTTGTCCACCTGTTCGTCGACCTGCCGGGGATCGGTCAGGCCCAACGCGCCACGCAGACTATCGATGATGCGAACCACCAGGTTGCGACCGACGGACTGTTCCAGGAAGAGTCCCTCGGTGAGGCGATCCTCGGGCAGATAGCCAATGTCGTGGCTAATGGCGTCCTGAATAGAATTGATCTCGACCTGTTTGCCATTCATGTAGATGAGGCCGGCGTCAGTGGACAAAATACCATAAAGAGCGAGAGCCAATTCGGTGCGACCCGAGCCCAGCAGGCCGGTTACGCCCACGATTTCACCCCCTCGCAGTTCAAAGGTGATATCCTCCAGCATGTCGCCGGCAGAAAGGCCTTCGACCTTGAGCAGGGCAGGTTGGCTTGTGTCTGGTGTAAACTCGTATGATTCCTCGGAAATGGCGTGGCCTGTCATCTCGTAGGTGAGGCGGGCATTGTCGTATTCGCTGCGCTCGCCTACGCTGACGATCCTGCCATTTCGCATGACGATCATCGTCTCGGATATCTCCAGCACTTCGTTCAGCTTGTGGCTGATGAAGAGGAAGGCAATACCGCGACGTCTTTGTAACCTGTGAATCACCGAGAAGAGGTTGCGGATCTCTCGCTCGGTCAGCGCGCTGGTGGGCTCATCCATGATAATGAGCTGGGCATTCCGGCGCAGGGCCTTGGCAATGGCGATGAGCTGTTTGTTGGCGACCGACATTTCCTCTACGTACGCGTCGAGAGGAAGGTCCACCTCGATCTGCGCCAATGCGTCTTCGGCGACTTGATGGACCCACCGCCAGTTGACCAGGCGCCGGCCCTCGGCCAGCTCCTCATTCAGAGCGATGTTTTCGGCAACCGTCAGATTTGGAAAGAGGGAAAAGTCCTGATAGATAACCTGGATGCCCTCACGGATGGCGTCGATAGGCTCGATTTCCTCGAATTCCTTGCCGTTGATGATCACTGTGCCAGCGTCCCGCTCGTAGACACCGGCGATGATCTTGATCAGCGTCGATTTACCGCAGCCGTTCTCCCCGACCAGGCAGTGGATTCTGCCCGGTTCGATGGTCAGATCGACCCCCCGAAGCGCATGCACGCCGGCAAAGGATTTGAAGATGCCAGTGAGGTGCAGAAGTTCATCGGTCATGCTGGGACGTCCGGCTCCTTCTGCCGGGTGGGTGAAGCACCTTCCTGGAAGCAATAGGCTTCCAGGAAGGTTTGCAACATCCGGCGCCTTCGCAAGGCATCGGATAAGAGAGATCGAGGATGCTAGAACGGATAATCTGGCGCGCTCTCGGCATTAACGTAGACAGCGCCGTCGCCGTACAATACGTTGCCTTCAGCGATCAGGTTGTTGTAGCCATCGATACCCAGGTCGGTACCCTCACCGATTTCCTCACCATTGATATACATCAGAGCAATCTGGTTGCAGGCGGCGCCGGCTACGGCCGGATCCCAGAAGCCAATGTAATCGACGGCGCCGGTGTCAAACAGATCACCGACAATGGAGGGCAGGGTCGTACCCACTTCAGAGACCTCATCCTGCAAGCCGGCTTCCTCAATGGCGCGGCCGATGCCGACGGGATCAGTGGAGGCACTGCTCTGGAAGCCCTTGAGGTTGGGATAGGCCGCCAGGACCTCTTTGGCCTTCTGGTAGGCGATCTCGGCGTCGTCGAACGCTTCGACTTTGTCGCCGGCCATAACCATGTTGGGATAGGCCTCTTTCTGGCGTGCAATACCGCCGTCCACCCACTCGTTGTGAGTCTTGGAACCAAGGCTGCCCACGAATACGACGTATTCGCCCTCTTCACCCATCTCAGCGGCCAGGCGATCCATAAGACCGGCGCCAAAAGCGGTGTTGTCGAAGGCCTCGATGTCGTAGTGCATGTTCTCCTGGTTGCTGGCTTCGTGGGTGATGACAGTGATGCCGGCGTCCATAGCTTTCTTGAGCACCGGATCGAGCTGGGTTGGGTCCATGGGAACGACACACAGGGCGTCCACTCCCTGGGCGATCAGGTCCTCGATGATAGCGATCTGCTGGGCGGCGTCGGCCTCGGCCGGGCCGACGAGGGTGGCATTGACTCCTGGATGTTCATCGCCCCAGGCGTTGACGCCATCTTCCATGCGGTTGAACCAGCTAATGCCGGCGATCTTGACGACGGTCACAAACTCCAGGGGTTCTTCACTGGCTTCTTCCGCCGGTTTTTCAGCAGCAGGGGCTTCTTCCGCCGGCGCTTGTTCGGCGGCGGGCGCTGGCACGGAAACGGGGGCGGCGCATGCAGATACGAGCATGGCGAAGATCAAAACTACAGCTACGACGGGAAACAGACGTTTCATGGTTCTACTCTCCTTGAGATAGGTTAAAAAAACGGATTGTGAAACGACGGGAAGTGATCTTGATACTAGTGTTTACTGATTTCAGCGTCACCTCCTTGTTTTGATGTGATCTGGCTGTTCTAACTTGTTGCTGGTTCGACGATGGCGGCTAACATGATTGTGAAGGCGGCGCAGCCAGGATCCACCTTGCCCTCGGTACGCTCACCCACCCAACTTGCCCGGCCAACTTTGCTGCGCAATGGCGTCACACTGTCTCGACCAGCTTCCGCCGCGCTCAGGGCCTGAGCGCCGGCCTCCTCCAGCGTCTCGCCCGCCGCCACCGCTGTTGCAAGCACCTCACTGGCCGGATGCATGGCGTCCACGATGGTTTTGTCGCCAGGCCTGGCTTTGCCGCGCTCCTGGATACCGGCGTCGGCGGCAACCAACATTTGGCTGATCTCCTGCGCTGAGAGTTCACTCTTGCCTTTGGCTTCCTTGCCTGCCCGCATCAAAGCGGTGGCAAGCAGGGTGCCCATGGTGGAGGGAGCGGTTCGATTGGCTGCCATGCCGGCCCCAACCAGAAACTTGCCGATGTCGTCCGTGGACGTGTCAGCGGCATAGATCGACAGCGCGTCGGCGATCTTTCCCATGGTGATGCCCAGATCGCCGTCGCCCAAAGCCTGGTCCAGCGAGGTTAAGTAGTCTCGCTGTTGGCTCAATGCAACGCAAGCCCGCTTCATGGCTTCCGCCACGGCCTGGCCTTGAATCTCTTCTGTCATGCAGGGTCCTCCTGGCTGGTACGTCCCGAGCGAAGTGAGCTCGAGGCAGCGCTTATTGCTGGATATGGCCTAACCCTGGATGAAGAAGGGTGTCCGGGCTGGGTAATCAAGCAGTTCGGCCAGCTCATCGTCCAGGCGCAGGAAGGTGAAGGAGGCGCCTGCCATTTCCATGGAGGTGGCGTACTCGCCCACGTAGGCCCGATGCACTGAAATGCCCTGCTCGGCAAGCATCTGGTGCACCTTGCGGTACATGATGTAAAGTTCCTCGGGCGGCGTGGCGCCCAGGCCGTTGACCATCACCGCCAGGCGGTCGCCCTCTTCTGGCTGCAGGTCGTCGAGAATGGCTGTGGTCATACGCTCGGAAATCTGGTCGGCGGTCTGAAGTTGCTCCCGCTTCATGCCAGGTTCGCCATGGATACCCATGCCGATCTCCATCTCGCCATCGCCGATGGTGAATGTCGGTGTGCCGGCCATGGGCACCGTGCAGGGCGAAAGAGCCACGCCCATGGTGCGGGTATTGGCCAACGTCTTCTCGGCAATGGCGACCACTTCATCCAAT
Organism: Chloroflexota bacterium; assembly: GCA_034717495.1. Classification (NCBI taxonomy): domain Bacteria; kingdom Bacillati; phylum Chloroflexota; species Chloroflexota bacterium. The sequence goes on from JAYELL010000053.1 coordinate 14,106, forward strand.
GAGCCGCCCATATCTGCCTTGGCCCCAGCCGTCTTGAAGGCGAAAACCATGCCCGCGACTCCCCGGCGGCGGTCCGCCTCCTCGGGTGGCGCCGAGGCGACATCATCTTTCACCAGTACTGTGCGGACCTCAATATCCTCGAATTCGGCCAACTCGGCTGCCATGTCAAAGTTCAAGACATCGCCGCCATAGTTGCCGTAGATGTAGACAACACCTTTGCCACCGTGAATACGTTGCGTGACCCACAACATCTGCTCGGCACCGGGGGACGCGAAGACGTCCCCAACGGCACAACCATCCAGCATACCCTGGCCGACGTAGCCGAGGAATACAGGTAGATGGCCCGACCCGCCGCCGGTAGCCAGCGCTACCTTGCCCTCGACCGGTGAGTCGGCGCGCACGATGCAATGGATGTCTTCGGTATGGGCGAGTTGATCCGGATGGGCCTTGATCAAGCCTTCCAGCATCTCCGGGACAAAATCAGCCGGATCGTTTAGAATTTTCTTCATGAGTTTCCTCCTGAACAATAGCAATCAGGTCCTCGATGCTGGTCACCGACCTGCGTTCCAGAACCCAGCGAGTGCCGATACGAATAGCCAGCCGCTCGGCAACAGCCCGCTGTTCCAGATCTTCGATGGTCGTCAAGTCCCAAACGCTGACGATTCCCATCATGCGCCGCAGGAACTTGGTGCCACCGTGGCCGGCTGTCTCCTGCAGGAGTCTATGGATATAGCGGCGGCGATATTTGGCAAAAGCCTCATCACCACCAGGGAAGTCCCAGTAGGCCTCCGGAACCAACTCACCGCGGTTGTTGTTGGCCCAGGTTTCGTCGAATTTTCGGGCGAATTCTTTCCAAATATCTCTGACCATTGCCAGCAGGTAAGCCTGATAGCGCTCTCTTTCGTCTGAATCGGGCGTATGGCCATAGTGCGAGAGATAGTTGAGAATGAGGTTTTGCAGAACCGCGCCAACATCATAGGCCATGGGACCAAAGAATGCAAACTCCGGATCGATCACCCGGGTGTCCTCGGCGTTGAGCATAATGGAACCGGTGTGCAAGTCCGCGTGGATGAGCGCCTCGGCGTGAGTCATATACGCCCTCTTCATCTCGGCGATGGCCATTTTCAGTTCCGGATTCGAGCGAACGGCCTGCACCTCGTCGTCAACCAGGGAGTTCCAGTTGTTCTCCTCTGACTCCATGTAGGGGTTCGTGTAGACGAAGTCCTCCTGGAGCTTGCGAAGCTGTTCGTTGACGAATTTGGCCTCCAGAAGCTTTTTCTCCGGACCGGTGAGATAGAGGTCGGAGGTAAAAAAGAGTGAGTTGACCAGGAAGGTAGAGATGTGATCGACAAATCGCGGATAGTGCTTTCGGGCCACCAGGCCCTTGCGCATGATCTCATGTTCCTTGAGGTGCTCCATGATAACGAGGGACATCTCCTCGTCAAAATCATAGACTTCAGGGGCCAGGCCTGGGGCCAGTTCGTTATGCTTGAGCAACGCCTGGGTCTCGTAGCGCATACGTTCCCGGGTCAGTGGCCAGGAGTCTCCGGCTACGCGCAGGTAGGGCAGCGCCTGCTTGAGGATTACCGACTCCGCTGGATTGGCCCCGTTCTCAACGATAAATACCAGGTTCAGGTTGCCATCTCCAACCTCGCTGATGGACAGCTGGCTGAAATCGGAAAACACGCCTGCCAGCGCAGGGCGTTGCGCAATATAGTCTTTTATGGTGGTCTCATCCAAAGCGTGGTAGGCCATTGTCAGGTGATCCTTGCTACTTGAGACGTTGCACCGTGATGTCTCTACACTCGTTTTTCCGGGTACAACCCCAGAACCCCTTCCTCGGAGGCAGGGCAGATGCCGCGCTCGGTGATCAGGGCGGTAACCAGATGAGCCGGGGTAACGTCGAAGGCGTAGTTAGCGGCAGGGCTATCGCTCGGCGTCAGGAGGACGGTAATGATTTCGCCGTCATGTAGCCCCTGGATGGTCTTGATCTCCATTGCATCCCGTTGCTCGATGGGGATCTCCCGCACGCCATTGCGCCGTTCCCAGTCAAATGTTGAGGATGGCAACGCGACGTACAGAGGAACCCCGTTGTCGCGAGCCGCCAAAGCCTTGAGATAGGTGCCGATCTTGTTGGCAACGTCGCCCGTGTACAGGGTGCGGTCGGTGCCAACGATAACGACATCCACCATGCCGTGCTGCATCAGGTGCCCGCCCACGTTGTCGGCGATGACGGTATGATCGATGCCGTGCTGGCCCAGTTCCCAGGCAGTCAGACGCGCGCCCTGGTTGCGAGGCCGGGTCTCGTCGACCCACACGTGGACGGCAATGCCATCGTCGTCAGCGGCATAAATGGGCGCTGTGGCCGATCCATAATCCACAAAGGCCAGCCAGCCAGCGTTGCAGTGGGTGAGGATATTGACCGGTTCTCCACCTTTGCGCTCACTGATCTCCTGGATGATTGTTTTGCCGTGTTGGCCGATGCGCCGGCAGAAGTCAGCGTCCTCGTCGGCAATAGTTTGAGCCGTGGCCAGCACTGCCTCGATTTTGGCCTCACGGTCGCTGCCTGCGGCGGAGATGGCTGCCAGTTGACGTTTAACCGCCCATTCCAGGTTGGTCGCCGTGGGTCGGGTTGCCGTGAGCAGGTCGCCGTCCCTGGCCAAGGCCGCCTCGAAGGCCGCCGCCGGCGTTCGAGGGGCGTGCAGCGCCGCCAGGTACATGCCATAACCCGCCGTAGCGCCGATGAGGCCAGCGCCGCGCACGTGCATGTCCGCGATGGCCCGCGCTACATCTTCGACCGTGACAAGATCCTCGACGATGAATCTGTGAGGCAGGTGGCGTTGGTCGATGATTTGCACTACAGCAGGATCGTTTTCCTTTAGCCAGATGGTTCGATAGTGCTTACCTTGGACATTCATGCTTTGCATTGTTTCCTGAAGGTGCCCCGGGTCCGGGGACCGCTATGTCCAGCTGCCAACCGAGCGCTGGACAGGGGTCGTTAGAACATCTTGGGCAATAACGCGTCCCAGATCCGTTTATCGTTTTTGGTGGCCAGGTCGATGCTGTTCAGCGCCATGATCACGTACAGGGCGTCGGCGATGCTCACCTGGGCCAACCGGGAGGCGATAGCCTCGATGCGGGCTTCCCGGGCAACGCTCAGCAGCGTGACATCTGAAAACTCGGTGATTGGCGAATGGGCATTTCCGGTGATGCAGACCGTGGCCGCTCCGTTCGCTTTGGCCTGCTTGAGCGTGAGAACAGGGTCCATGGAACTGCCCGATTGGGAGATCGCAACCACAACGTCACCAGGGCCCATGAGCGCCACTTCCATCAGTTGGAGATAGGAGTCGGTTTGAGCCTTGCAGTTCAGGCCAAGCCGCAGCAGCATGTTGTACATGCTCTGCACGATGGGAGCCGATGTGCCGACCCCGACAATCAGAATGCGCTTGGCTGTGCCGAGCAGCTCGATGGCTTCAATCAGGGCATTCTCGTCCAGCACCTCCAGGGTGTCATAGAGTGCCTGGATGTTAGACATGAACACCTTGCGGGCGATGATCGCCGGCGCATCCCCCTCGAGGATATCGTCGTGAATGACCTGGGTGGGACTGACCAGATCACGTGCGATGGACAGCTTCAGATCGGTGTAGCCCTGAAAGCCGGCATTTCGACAGAAGCGCAACACCGTTGTATCGCTCACACCACATGCCTGAGCGACCTGGGCCATGGATAGTTCCATGATTTTTCCAGGCTGCTGCATAACCCAATTGGCCACACGGGCTTCCGATGCGGCCAACGCGGGAAAACTACTGCGAATGCGGGTCAGGGAGTTGATCGAGGATGGAGCTGTGGCGGTGGTTCGGCCATCGCCGTCTGGGTCTCGCTGCACGTGATACATCCGTTATTGTGGTGGTACAACAACATAAAAGGGATTAACGTGATACTGCCACGCAATTATAGTGCAGACTACAGGCCCTGTCAAATCAACCTGCGATCCCCATAGCAATTCTCAATATGACGAAACAGGGAGCTGAAGTCTGCATATTGAGAATGGTTAGCTGAGTTCGGCCGATTCCAGTCCTTCCGCAGGAAAGCGATCGTCGAAGGAAAATACTCGCTGGATTCCGCTATGACTGGCCTCAGCCCAGAGCAAGGCATCTGCGAAGGAATGGCGTTTGGAGTCGCGGCAGAGGCGGAGGGCCTCCAACGCCCGGGGCTTTGAAAGGTTCAGCAGGCGGATATTTCGTCGTTGGATGAACGCGCTCAGCGCGTCAACGACCGCTACCCTGGGAATGTCGTAGACGGAGGACAACACGTAGGCTGTCTCGGCCAGAATAACCTCGCTCAGGATCAGCGGCTGGTCGCTGTCGATGAGCCTGGCCGCTACCGCGGCCATGGCCGGAGGGTCATTGGTGAGATAGCGGAAGACGACACTGGTATCGATAAATGCTGCGGATTCCGGCTCGCTCAAGCAGTTCCCTCGTCCACCATCCATTCCAAGCGAACTGCCTTTGACCACGCTTCCTCGCGAACCTCTGCCCACTTCTCGGGTGGGACGGACCGTTTCGCCTTACTCGCCAGCACGCCGCGCAACGACTCCTCGTGCTCTGGCGGGTAGAAATGGAGTTCCACGTGGTCGGCCACCAGCCGCTGAACGGCGAGGTAGCCTGGCTCCAAACCGAGCGCATCACGAATCGGCTTTTCAATGACAATTTGTCCTCGTTGTCCTACCACGCTAGGCATATTCATACTCCGCTTGTTGATTCATATCTCGGTGATGAGCTTATACTGGATGACCCTGTGGTTGTCAACAAATGCGTGCTGCGCCCACAAAACAGGAAACGAAACCCCTCTTTCCACGCACTATACGCCGTCTGCAGTAGCTTGCAGGACCACCAGGAGCATCTCGAACTCCTCCCGGCAATCATTGCAGCGGTCCAGGTGGTCCTGGACCAACGGCATGGCTTCGGCCGCGTTCTTGCCCGCGAGCTCCAGTTCGGCGAAGCGATCAAGCTGCTCGAAACACTCGTCACAGCCGATCTCATCCGGCCGGGTCGTGGCAACCATTTGCACCATAGTGGCCAGTTCAGCCGGCTGCAGTGCAGCCGTGCCTTGGCCGCGCCTCATTGTTCTGATGTTCATCAGGAATTTGCGAAACATCTTTGACCTGCCTATCTTTCGTCGAACATGGCCAGTAGCTCTTCAGGCGACAGCCCCTCGCGCAGCATCGCCTTTTTAAGCCGTTGCCGGGCATCGTGCAGGAGTTTGTACATGGCGTTGCGGTTCGTGCCCATCCGCTCGGCAACTTCCTGCATCGGCATGCCACCCTGCATCACCGCCATCATGGCCTGCCGCTGCCGATCGGTCAGTTCCTCGGCGATCATGCGTTGGATCTTTTCCAACATCATCCGCCGAACGGCGGTCTGTTCCGGATCTGGGCCGCGATCGGTCAGGACATCCGGGGTGAAGTCGGAGTTTTCCCGGTTGACCAGCAAGTCCTGGAGCGAGATATCGCGCCACCTGCGACGGCGCAACTCGGTCAGCGCCACGCGCACGGCGACCTTCTGCGCCCAGGTGGTGAAACGAGCTTCGCCTCGAAACGAAGCCAGCTCGCGCAACACCTTGACCAGCGCTTCCTGGACGAAATCCTCCAGATCAGCTTCGGTCACACCGTAGCTGATCAGCCCGTAGCGCAGGCCGCGCAGGAGCACGACGCGCAGGTCGGTGATGGCAGCATCGGTTTGTCTACTCCGCAATGCTTCACACCATTCCTGATTCGTTCGCTCAGTCATTGGCTCGCTTTCTGAACCCTGCCATGCTCAGCTGTGGTCTCGCTTCGATTCATGAGCGTCGCCTCATACTCGGCCTCGGCGCGCTTCCCAGAGTGACGGGCGTTCACAGCAAAAGGACTGCACACCACACCAGATCGTGCAATACAGTGCCAGAGTACCATAGGATGCCGCCGGAGACTAAAAACCGAATGGAGGCACGAGCTCACTTCGCCGTGGGCTTACGACTCTCCCACAATGGTTCGGTCTCCCGATTGTCATTGCGACACTACGGCAGCACGTCACGCACCGTCTAGCTCACACCTCGCGTCCATCCTGCCCGGGCCAATCATTGCGATTTTCATCCGTTTGAAATCCCTCCGTCTGAATAACGTCTATAGTCAGGATCGGTGACAATGACAGAATTGTCGCTGCCATAGATATTGTGACCATCGCTCATCATCCTTGAGTCAAGGCGTGTTCGGCGGCCTGCAACTTGAGGGTCGGCTCTCGATCCATGCTACGTCTTTGCCTGGGTCGCCATCAGCGCCTGTGCCACGGCTGGCAGGGTCGCCGGGTCGTCGACGATCCAACGCTCTTCCAGGAGTCCGTCCGCGCGTAGCGCCTCGCGGGTGAACGGCGTGCTCACGGCGATCACGTGCATGCCGGCGGCCAGCGCTGCCTTCACGCCGCTGGGCGAGTCTTCGATCACCAGGCATTCGTGAGTCGACACACCCAGCTCGCGCGCCACCAGCAGGTAGATCTCCGGGTCCGGTTTGCCCTGCTCCACGTCATCGCTGCTGGCCACGAAGTCGAACTCGCCCATCAGATCCAGGATGCTCAGCACACGCTGCACCTGGGGGCAATTGGACATGGTCGCCAGACCCACCTGGCAGCCGGCGCGCCGCGCCGCGTGCAGTAGATCCACATTGTGCGGCCACTGGTTGCGCCGAAGCACATCGGGATCGGCCAGCATGGCCTCGTAGTGGCGCAGGCGAAGCTGGATGTAGGCCTGCCATGGCGTGCTGACGCCGAACTCGGCCATCCGTGCTCCGGCGGCGTCCTCCAGGTCAAAGCGCGCCACCAACGCTGTCGCCACCTCGTTGCGCGCGAGGCCGACGACATCCCGGAAGGCGGTCATAACCGCATCTTCGGTCACAGCTTCCGGGCGCAGTTCCATGGCTGCGCGGGCATAGGAAGTTGAGCCTGTCAGCGCCAACCTCTCCCTGTATAGAAGCGGATAACGTGACGTCGAGTGGCCAGCAACGCCTCTTTGTCGCCCAAGGCATGGGGCCAGCCTTACTACGTCACTTGTTCACTCCCCTGGACGTAACCTGGCGCCGGGGTCTTACCTGCTGACCCTTCCCTCGGTTCTGAGGCCAGGCAGCTTTGCCCGGCGATCTTCTCATGCAGATACTTGCGGTTTTTTCCTCCAACTCAGTCAACGCCACAGTTTACGGGATCATTAGGTACTGCCAGAAACACAGTCGAGGCTCGTGTTCCTCTGGCTTGTCCAGGTCAGGAAGGAAAAACAATGTCGCGAATCAAGGCGATCAGGTAAGAATCTCTCCCTGTCATGCGTCAGGGTTTTTGGTGCGTGATGCAGGCCAGGCGTTCGGTCCCCAAACGGCGCTTAGTAGCTGTTTGAAAAGGGGTCGAAGATATCCCCAGGCCGCTCGAAAGCTGCAATTCAGGCCTGGAAACCAGCCTGATGCCGCGAAGCACACTTTGAAGACCCGACAAGCCCATGGACAAGACTTTTCAAACAGTTTCTTATCCCGATGCGAGGTGACAATTGGCGATCCCTTCAAGCCCAGAGATAGAGACGACGACGATAAGCGCGGATATCTCCGAACGACGCTGGTTGGGCAGTCTCCAACGGGCGTGGCCGAAGCTGCTCGGGCTGGTGATCTGGCTGGCGTTACTCGGCGCGTACTGGTACTATGTGCGCGTCAGTGGCCTCACGCCGTTGCAGACGGTGCAACGGCTGGTCGAGTTTCTGGCGGGCAACCCGCTGGGTGTGCTTGTCTACGTGCTGCTGTATATGCTGCGGCCCGTGCTGTTCTTTCCGGCCACGCTGCTGACGCTGGCCGCCGGCTATCTGTACGGGCCATTCTACGGGATAGCCATCGTGATCGTAGCCAGCAACCTTTCAGCCATGGTGGCCTATTTCATTGGACGCTTCTTTGGCGCTGGCATCGTGGACCGGTCATCGGGCAGTGGTGCTCTGCAACAATATACCGAGCGCATGCGCCAGAACAGCTTCGAAACTGTGCTGATTCTGCGCTTCCTGTTCCTGCCCTATGACCTGGTGAGTTACTTCTCCGGCTTCCTGCGGGTTGAATGGAAAGGCTTTCTGCTGGCGACGGCCCTGGGCAGTATCCCGGGGACGATTTCCTTTGTCATGTTCGGCGCAGCCATCGAGGGCGGGTTCACGGGTGAACTGCCGCGCCTGAACCCCGGGTCCCTGGCAGTGGCGGCAGCGATGTTCGTCGTTAGTATTGGCCTGTCGCGCTGGTTCAAGCGCCGCGAGGCCCGCCGCGAACCTTTGACATCTGAAGGGGTCTCATGAACAGCCAAAAAAAACAAACTGCCGAACACCAGCGCCTGGCCGATTCGGAGGCGCGGCAGGCCGATTGGAAGCACTGGGGTCCCTACGTCAGCGACCGTGCCTGGGGCACGGTGCGAGAGGACTATAGCCCGGGTGGCAGGGTCTGGCAGTACTTTCCCCACGATCACGCCCGCAGCCGCGCCTACCGCTGGAACGAGGATGGCCTGGGCGGCTTCAGCAACCGCTTCCAGAACCTGGTGCTGGCCGTGGCGCTGTGGAACGAACACGATCCGATTCTCAAGGAGCGCCTGTTCGGTGTGACCGGTAACGAGGGCAACCACGGCGAGGATGTCAAGGAATACTACTTTTACCTGGATGGCACGCCCACCCACACCTACCAGAAGATGCTTTACAAGTACCCGCAGGTCGAGTACCCCTACGGGCGGCTGGTGGAAGAGAACCGGCGGCGGGGCAAACATGAGCCGGAGTTTGAGTTGATCGACGCGCTGCGGGAGGTGTTTGAGCAAGGGCGCTATTTCGACATCTTCATCGAGTACGCCAAAGCGGGCCAAGAGGATATCCTGTGCCGCATCACCGCCGTCAACCGCGGGCCGCATCCGGCTCCGATCCACATCCTGCCCCACCTGTGGTTCCGCAACACCTGGACATGGCGCCAGGGTAAGCCACGGCCGGAGTTGCGCGCCGTGGCGCAAAATGCAGCGCAGGTGGAGGCCCCGCACCTGGGGCCGCGCTGGTGGTACGCCCGCCGGGGCGATCCCTTTGCGCAGCACCCCGCGGCGTCAACGGAGCGGGCTGCGGGCACAGAGGCGCCGCTGCTACTGTTCACCGAGAACGAGACCAACGCCGAACGCCTGTTTGGCCATGCCAGTGCCACAGCGTATGTCAAGGACGGAATCAACGATGCCGTGGTACATGGCCACCTGGATCGGGTCAATCCTGAACAACGCGGCTCAAAGGTGGCGGCTCACTTCCAGGCCGTGGTACCGCCGGGTGAGACGTTCATGGTGCATGTGCGTTTCACCGACACCCCCGCCGAGGTGCCCTTCGCTGACTTCGACGCCATCTTTGCCCGGCGCATCGCCGAGGCGGATGAATTCTACGCGGTCATTGCGTCCCCAGGCTTGAGCGAGGACGAGCGCCTGGTGCAGCGTCAGGCTTTGGCCGGCATCACCTGGAGCAAGCAGTTCTACCACTACAGCGTGGAGCGCTGGATGGATGGCGACCCCGGCCAGGCGCAGCCGCCTGCCGGGCGCCTTGATGGTCGCAACACCGGGTGGCGCCATCTCTACGCACTGGACGTGCTGTCCATGCCCGATAAATGGGAGTACCCCTGGTTCGCGGCCTGGGATCTGGCGTTTCACGCGGTTCCCATCGCCATGATCGACTCCGAATGGGCCAAGCGGCAACTCCTCCTGTTGCTGCGCGAGTGGTACATGCACCCCAACGGGCAGATCCCTGGCTATGAATGGAATTTCAGCGACGTGAACCCGCCGGTGCACGCCTGGGCAGCGCTGCAAGTCTATCGGATCGACCGCGAGCAGCGCGGCGAGGGGGACGCCGATTTTCTGGAGCGGGTCTTTCACAAGCTGCTGCTCAACTTCACCTGGTGGGTCAACCGGGTGGACGCCGACGACCGCAACGTATTCCAGGGTGGCTTTCTGGGCCTGGACAACATCGGCCTGTTCGACCGCAGCGCCCCTCTGCCCACCGGCGGCCATATCGAGCAGACCGATGGTACAGCCTGGATGGCGATGTTCAGCCTCAACATGCTGGCCATCAGCCTGGAGTTGGCGCGCACCCGGCCCGCCTACGAGGACGTAGCAACCAAGTTCTTCGAGCACTTTATCTACATCGCCGATGCTTTCTACAACCTGGGTGATGCCGATGTCAGCTTGTGGGATGAGGAAGACGGCTTTTTCTACAACGTACTGCACATGCCCGACGGCAGATTCACCCAGGTCAAGGTGCGCTCCTTCGTGGGCCTGCTGCCGCTGCTGGCAGTGGAGACGCTGGAGCCCGAGATTCTGGAGCGTCTGCCGCGCTTTCGCCGTCGCCTGGAGTGGTTTCTACGCTACCGCCCGGGTTTGATCGCCAACGTCGCCTCTCTCACTGAAAAGGGTGTTCACGATCACTACCAGCTTGCCATCCTGGATCGCGATAAGCTGGCGCGTATCTTGGACCGGGTTTTCGACTCCGGTGAGTTCCTGTCCGATTACGGCCTGCGTTCGCTCTCCCGCGAGTACGCCGAACATCCCTACGAGCTACGCGTGAATGGGCAGAGCTATCGGGTGGACTACCAGCCGGCCGAATCGGACAGCGGCTTGTTCGGGGGCAACTCCAACTGGCGCGGCCCGATCTGGTTCCCGTTGAACTATCTGATGGTCGAGGCGCTGCGCAGGCATGGACACCACTACGGCGATACGCTCATGGTCGAGTTGCCCACCGGTTCGGGTCAACAGGTTACCCTGAATGAAGCAGCCGACGAACTGTGCCGCCGGCTGGCGCGCCTCTTCTTACGAGATGAGAGCACCAGCGGTCGCCGGCCCGTCTTCGGCGACGAGGCGCTCTTTCAGGCCGATCCGAACTGGCGGGATCACGTGTTATTCTACGAGTACTTCCACGGCGACAGCGGGGCCGGTGTGGGCGCCAGCCATCAGACCGGCTGGACTGCCCTGGTGGCGAAGTTGATGCAGGACATATCGACATAAACCGTTGGGATGCTCTGACGCTTTGTGTGGTAGGGGCGAGGCATTTGCAGACATGAACTGGGAGATGATGACATTACAGTATTGGTATCTGTTCCCGGTCGCCATACTGGTGGCTACTATCGCTATGGCCTCAGGCGTCGGCGGAGCAACCTTCTTCACGCCGATCTTTATCCTTGGTTTAGGCCTGCCGGCAGAGGTGGCCATTGGCGTGGGGTTGATCACCGAGGTGTTTGGTTTTATCAGTGGCCTGTACGCCTACGTAAAAAAACGCCTTATCGATTACAGGCTGGGCCTGAGCTTGCTGGTTGTCACCATCCCCCTGGCTCTCATCGGCACCTGGGTGGCCGGCTATGTTGACTCGGAGATACTGAAGGTGATTCTGGGGGTTGGACTCTTCGCCATAGCGCTCAGCTTTCTGCGCGCTCCCGATCATCGCGATGTGGTCATCATGGATGATGTCATCGAAGATGAATACGGCGGCGACAAGGCAGAGACATGCCTGGTCACCTCTGATGGAGAACAAATTTGCTACACCGTCTGCAACAAGAATGAAGGACGATTGATTTCCGGCGTGGGCGGACTTTTCGTAGGCATGATCTCTACTGGACTTGGCGAGCTCAACGGTTATTTCCTGTTGCAACGTTGTCGTGTTCCCAGCGCCGTATCGGTTGCCACGAGCGTTTTCGTGGTGGCCTTCACGGCCCTTGCCGCGGCAACGGGTCACCTGGCTCAGTTTTTGCAGGCCGACTCGGAAGTAATGGCTCTCGTGCTGAGTATCGTCATCTTCACCGTTCCCGGCGTGATCATCGGCGCCCAGGCGGGATCGCGTGTCGCTCGCCGCATTTCACAGCACACCCTGGAGCGGGCTTTGGGCGTACTCTTCATTTTAGTGGCCGTCTTGACCTTAGGCGAAGCCATCCTGTAAGTAACGCTATGCGACGCGGTACAATGAAAACTCAACAAATTCAAGGAGAAGATAATGAAAAAATATGATGTGATTTGGATTGGAACGGGCCAGGCAACAGGCACGATTGTGCCGCGGCTGGTTGAAGCAGGCAAGACGGTGGCCATTGCCGAAGGCGGCCGTTTTGGCGGCAGTTGTGTCAACTACGGCTGTACCCCCACCAAGACGATTGTCGCCAGCGCCCGTGCGGCGCACATGGCTCGTCGCGGCCCCGATTTCGGGGTGAAGACCGGCGATATCAGCATCGACTTCGCCAAAGTGATGGAACGCCAAAACAACATGCGCAACGGCGCCAGTCAAGGGATGGAAAAGTGGCTGCGGGGCATGGATAACGTCGATATTTATGCCGATTACGCGACGTTCGTCGATTCGCACACGGTGCGTGTTGGTGATGAACTGATCGAGGGGGAAACGATCATCATCAATGCCGGCGCTCGTCCCCGCATGGTGCCGATCGATGGCATCGATGATGTGAATTGGCTGGATAACGCCCGCTTGCTGGATTTGAAGGAATTGCCCCAACATCTCGTCATCGTCGGCGGCAGCTATATCAGCCTGGAATTTGCCCAGGCCTTCCGCCGTCTGGGGAGTGAGGTGACTGTGCTGGGACATGGCGCGCAGCTCATGTTCCGGGAAGATGCTGACATCGCTGCCCTGGTCAAGGAGATTCTCGAAGGTGAGGGGATCACGATCCGCCTCAACGCCGACGTCAAGAGGTTGGCGCAGGTGGCTCCCCAGCAGATCGATATTTCCTTCGAGCAGGAGGGCGAAACCAAGCAGGTGCGGGGCACGCATCTCCTGCTGGCCGTAGGCCGAACCCCGAACAGCGACCGCCTCAATCTGGAAGCGGCCGGTGTCGAGGTCACTGCCCGTGGCTACATTCGCGTGAATGACGTGATGCAGACGAGCGTGCCGCACATCTTCGCCGTAGGCGATATCAACGGCGAGGGGGCTTTCACCCACACCTCGGTCAACGACGGCGAGATCTTCTGGGACTATTTCAGCGGCGACGATGACCGCATTCTGTCTGAAAGGATCCCCACGTATGCACTGTTTATTGACCCACCGTTAGGACGGGTTGGCATGTCTGAAAAGGAAGCGCGGGCCAGTGGCCTCAACGTGCTGATGGCAACCCGGCCCATGAAACATATTGCCAGGGCCAGGGAGAAGGATGAGACAGCGGGTCTGGTCAAGATACTGGTGGATGCGGATACGGAGGAGTTCCTGGGTGCGGCCATTCTCGGCGTAGGCGGCGATGAAGTCATCAACATGTTTACGCCGTTCATGTATACCAAACAATCGTACAAGCTCTTTCGCAAGGCCGTCCTCACGCACCCCACCGTGGCCGAATTGATGCCGTGGATTTTGGACGATTTGAAGCCGCTCGCGTTAATAGAGCAGTAGACTGGTAGATTGGTAGACTGGTTGACCAAGGCGTTATCTCCCCAGTTTCCCGGTCTACCAGTTCCATGCACGCAACACGAGGAAAACAAGGAGCATGATGCATAACGAGCAACCCCGAGCAGCGCAAGTGGCCGTGTGGAGCGAGTTGGCGGATCGTCAGCCAGCTTATGCGCTCGTAGCCAACGTGGACCTGGTGGTCATTCGCCACGACGATCAGGTGTCGGTGCTCTATGGCCGTTGCCTGCACCGCGGCGCGTTACTGTCCGACGGCCACATTCAAGGCGATGATCTGATCTGCGGCTTGCACAATTGGGATTATCGATACGACACGGGCGTCAGCGCCTACAACAATGAAGAAGCCCTGCCTGGATTCGGCGCCTGGGTGGACGCAGAACAGGATGCGGTTCTGGTGGATGAAGCGGAAATTGAGCGCTGGCATCGCGCCCATCCTCTGCCTTACCAGCGACAGGATTATCTCGGCCTTTATGCCGATGTGCATGGCGCGGCCGAGGAGCCGTACACGGCCACTATCCAGCGGCTTGCCAAACATGGCCTGAAAAAGGATGGCCATCATGGCAAAGTCTCGGCGATGGGTGTGCCTTTGGTCGAGCTGCCGCGTTGGGACGATATCCAAATACTGACGGCTCAACTGGCCAAACGCCCGCTGCTGGATGATGAACCGGTCGGAACCGATCTTGTCATCGGCCCGGCAGCGCGCAAGCCGCTGTGCTTGCAGATTCCGATCTTCGTCAGCGATATGAGTTTTGGCGCGCTCAGCGAAGAGGCGAAAATCTCTCTGGCCATGGGGGCTGAGATGGTCGGGACAGGTATCTGTTCGGGTGAGGGTGGGATGTTGCCGGAGGAGCAGCAGGCCAATAACCGCTACTTCTATGAGTTGGCGTCTGGGCGCTTTGGCTGGCAGTTGGACAAAGTGCGGCGCGTGCAGGCCTTTCATTTTAAAGGCGGGCAAGGGGCAAAAACAGGTACGGGAGGGCATCTTCCCGGTCACAAGGTCGTGGGAAGGATTGCCGAAGTGCGGGAGCTGGAACCCGGTTCCCCCGCCATCAGCCCGGCCACTTTTCCTGATCTCAAAACCATTGCTGATTTCCGGAATGTGGCGGCTCAGGTCAGAGATGTCACTGGCGGCATTCCCATCGGTTTTAAGCTTTCCGCCCAGCATATCGAAGATGACATCGACGCTGCCCTTGCCATCGGCGTCGATTATATCATCCTGGATGGCCGGGGTGGGGGGACCGGCGCCGCCCCTCTGATCTTCCGTGACAACATCTCAGTTCCGACCATTCCTGCACTGGCCCGCGCCCGCCGACATCTGGACAAACGGGGCGTCAGCGACCAGGTTACACTCATCATCACCGGCGGATTGCGCACTGAATCCGATTTCGTGAAGGCGTTGGCGCTCGGCGCAGATGGCGTCGCCATCTCCAATTCGGCCATGCAGGCCATCGGCTGTCTGGCCATGCGCGCCTGCCATACCAACAATTGCCCGGTCGGCATCGCCACGCAGAAAGAGCCTTTACGAAAACGATTGGAGATCCGCAAATCGGCTGTCCAGCTTGCCAACTTCCTGACAGCAACCGTTGAGTTGATGCAAGTCCTTGCTCGCGCCTGCGGGCATTCACACCTGAACCAATTCAATCGTGATGACTTGACGACCTGGAAGCGAGAGATGGCTGAACTGGCCGGCATTCGGTACGCGGGGGTACGGTCATGAACCAGGCGAACACAACGTACGACGTAGCGATTGTCGGCTCGGGCATCAACGGCTCGCTGCTGGGTGCCATCCTGGCCCGCAATGGGCTGAAAGTCATCATTTTCGAGGCTGGGGTCCATCCCAAGTTCGCCATCGGCGAGTCGATGATCCTGGAGACCTCGGAGATGCTGCGCGCGATCGCCGAGCTGTTTGGGGTGCCTGAGGCGGCTTACCTCAGCTCCGAAAATTACTTCGCCTACATCGGTGGTTCCCATGGCGTAAAGCGCCATTTCAGCTTTGTCCATCACAGCGAAGGCCAGCAACAAGACCCGAAACACGTTCTGCAAGCGGTGATCCCCAAGGCTCCCTATGGGCACGAACTACACGTTTACCGCCAGGACAGCGATTGCTATCTGACCACAGTGGCGATCTCCTGCGGCGCGCAGGTGCTGCAGGCCACCAAGGTGCAGGACATCACCATAGCTCCGGACGGGGTTGTCGTCATCACCGATCGGGGTAACTTCGACGCCGAGTACGTGGTGGACGCCGCCGGCTTCCGCTCGATCCTGGCCGAGCGCCTCGACCTGCGCGACAGGGACATGCTCAGCGACTCCCGGGCCATTTTCACCCACATGGTGGATGTGCCCTGCTTCAACGACGTGCGGGCATCGACCAAGGACTATGGTATTCCCTTCCGGTTCTCCGAGGGGACGCTGCATCAGATTTTCGAGGGCGGCTGGCTGTGGGTGATCCCCTTCAATAACCACGCCAGCGCAACCAATCCGCTGTGCAGCGTCGGCCTGTTGCTGGATTCGCGCTTTCACCCGCCGCGGCCCGATCTCAGCCCCGAGCAGGAGTTCCAGGCGTTTGTCGACCGTTATCCCAGCCTGCGTGCCCAATTCGACCAGGCCAAAGCGGTACGCGGCTGGACGCGGACAGGTCGCATCCAGTATACGGCCAGGCAAGTCGTCGGCGATCGCTTTGCTTTGCTGGGCCACGCGGCAGGCTTTGTCGATCCCCTCTATTCTAAAGGCCTCTACATTTCGTTCATGAGCACCGCGATGTTAGCCCACTTGCTGCTGGAGGCCCACCAGGAGGGCGACTACTCAGCGGCGCGCTTCCAGCCGCTGGAGAAGTTGACCCTGGCTTACGTGAGCGCTGCCGATCGCCTGGTGGCCAACTCGTTCAAGTCGTGGGGCAACATCGAACTGTGGAATGTCTACGCGGTGCTGTGGCTGCTGGGTGCCTATCTGGAGTATCTCAAACTGACCAGCGCCCGGCTGCGCGCCGGCAGCCGCCAGGCATATATCGATGAGATCCAGGGGCTGCACCTGGTGGGCGGCGGCTATGAGGCGTTCGACCAACTGGCGGAGGAGATCGACTCCATCGTGGAGGCTGTGGACATCGACGATGACGCCGCTGTTGCGCGCGCCGTTGTCCAGATTCGCGACCTGTTCGCCGCCATCGATTTCATGCCCGAGGCATTTAATCAGCTCCTGGCCGGCGAAAATCACTTGCCGGTCAGGAAACTGCGGTTGAGCCTGCTCAAACCGGGTGAAGGCTTTCTTGGGCAAGGGCGCTATCGGGAACACTTCTTCGGCTCTGGCTCTGTCGTCGACCTGGCTCAGCTTTATCTGCGCGAGCAGGTGGTCTATGCGACGCCTGGGCTATCGGGGCCTGTTCAACGATAATACACGACGGATCACCAGGAGGGGGTGAGGCGTTCCTGGCAGATAGTGGCAAAATAACCATTCATAGAAGTCGTACTAACAACCTATCAGGAGAAAAAAATGTCTTACAATACAATCGTTGCTGAGCAGACCGTCGCAGCAAGCGATGGTCTGGCTGACACGACTCTGGCCGGGGCTTTCCCTGGCCCCGGGGTAGAAGTGCTGCCCATGGATGAGTACAATCGCAAGCTGGTTGCCAACGTGCATCCGGCGGACTGGCAGAATCCCAGGGTCGACGGTCGCTACAACCTGGTCGTCATCGGCGGAGGCACGGCCGGGTTGATCGGTGCCCTGGGCACGGCTGGATTGGGTGGCAAGGCAGCCTTGATTGAGCGCCATCTACTGGGCGGCGACTGCCTCAACTGGGGCTGCGTGCCCTCCAAGAGCCTCATCCGCTCGGCCAGGGTGATCGGCGAGCTGCGCAAGGCAGCCGAGTTGGGCATTATCGTTCCGGACGGCGTTCAGGTCGATTTCGGCGCGATCATGGCGCGGATGCGTGCTCTGCGCGCTGACATCAGCCACGACGACTCCATGGACCGGCTCGTACGGGACGGTGTCGAGGTCTTTCTGGGCGAGGCCCGCTTCACCGCCCCGGATACTGTCGAGGTCTTCGACGGCCAGGAACGGCAGACGCTGCGCTTCGCCAAGGCGCTGATCGCCACGGGCGGACGGGCGCGTGAGCTCCCGTTGCCTGGCCTGGCCGAGGCCGGCTATCTGACCAACGAGACTCTCTTTCAGCTGACCGAGCAGCCGCGGCGGATGGCGGTGATCGGCGGCGGTCCCATCGGCGCGGAGATGGCGCAGACCTTCGCCCGCTTCGGCACGCAGGTGACGTTGTTCGTCAAGGACAATCACTTCCTGCCCAGAGAAGATCGCGATGCAGCGGCGATTTTGGAACGAGCGTTCGTCCGTGATGGCGTGCAGTTCATCCGCGGCGCGGCGCTTCAGGAGGTTACGGCATCAGAGGGCGGCAAAACGCTGCACTACGAACTGGAAGGGCAGTCCGGTCAGCTGGAAGTGGATGCCATCCTGGTCTCCATCGGCCGCGTGCCCAACATCGAGGGCCTCGATCTTGAAGCGGCCAACGTGGCGTACAGCGAGCAGGGGGTAACAGTGGACGATGGCCTGAGCACCACCAACCCGCACATCTACGCGGCCGGCGACGTGGCCATAAAATACCATTTCACACACATGGCCGATGCGACCTCCCGCATCGTGTTGCAGAATGCGCTCTTTCCGGGCCCCCGGAAGAAGCTAAGCAACCTGGTCGTGCCGTGGACCACCTACACCGACCCCGAGGTGGCGCACGTAGGGATGTGCGAGCACGACGCCGAAGCAGCGGGCATCGAGTTTGACACCTTCTTCAGATCCTTGAGCGAGGTCGACCGTGCCCGCACCGACGGCGAGACTGACGGTTTTGTCAAGGTCCTGGTCAAGAAGGGGACCGATCAGATCCTGGGCGCTACCATTGTGGCCGGTGAAGCCGGCGAGATGCTCAACGAGATCACGCTGGCCATGGTGGCAGGTCTCGGTTTGAAGACGTTGTCCACCGTCATCCATCCGTACCCGACGCAATCAGAAGCCATCAAAAAAATAGCCGATGGCTATAACCGCACGCGCCTGACACCCTCGGTAAAGCGCCTGTTCACGACCTGGCTGTCGTGGGCGCGACGCTAAGTATAGTTTCACAAGATCATTGGGTATGTTCCCTCGCCTCACAGGCGATTGGCACGCGCCAGAAGCCTGAGAACATTTGAAATCGTACTTAAAGTAATGCTACTTTGAAACCAGGGGTTTAAAGCCGGCCACACGGGCATCCATCGGGTGGCGATGGCGCTGACAAACTCCTGGTCTCTATCAGGAATCACTTTAGTACTACAACGAGACTTTGTCATTCTGAGGCGTCTGCGCCGAAGAATCTCGACCTGTTTGACCGCTGGAGATGCTTCGGCGCGCTTTGCGTCGGCATGACGATTGATCGAACCCTGGTTAACCTACGCCCGGCTGTACCAGGCTGACAATCCCGGCATTCCCGGGAATGAAAAAGCCCCTGACCGCGAAGACGTGGTCAAGGGCTTTTCCGCCTGAACAGCTGTGTCTAGAATCGTTTGCTCAGTGGGATGAACAGCAGACCTGTGACAACGCCAAAGATCATGTGGCCCATCAGGCTCAGCCACTGATCGCTGCCGATTTTCAGGACCATATCGCCCATTCCCAGCATCAAGGGCATTAGAATGAGCGCACCCAGCACCCACCAGATCACGCCGTTGATCGCGCCGGCTACGATCGCCGTGCCGGTTGTCTGGGGCAAGCGGCTGGCCACCAGGCCGTAGACGCCGCCAATGCCGGCGCTGATGGCCATATGGACGATGAAGCCGACGATGGGGCTTTGCGACTTGACGAGCATTGCTACCATTGGAAGCATCCCCATCATGGCCATCATCATGCCAAAGACGAGACCGCCGCCGAGGCCAGCGATAGCGCCGGCGATAATAGAGGAAACCAGTGAACGACTTTCTGTGTTTGCGTTGCTTACTGTAGTAGTCATGATTCTTTCTCCTTAAATGCGAAAATGCGAGTGATTTCTAAACGGGCTTGTTTACCCGCCCAGTGTACTTGACGACCTGTCGCGACGTTTTCTTACCCCCGAACTGAATGAATTTTCCCAGGGGCTGGGCGCAACGTTCGTGACGCCGGGTCTGGCGATTGGCCTCACTGGAGTGCATGGATGGCGAAGCCGCGTCGGCAATCGCCCGACCGTGGCCAGGCAATTGCATCGATTGCCAGTAAGATTCACTGCCCTCCGGTTGTCTGAGGCTGTGGGGACGAGGAGCATCTGCCTTATGATTGGGGGCTCCCCGGCCTGATCAAAGACAAAAAGGGAGTATGTCAATGCTGGATGACAAGTTACGCGCTTACAAAGACCAATTGCTCAGGCCGTTTGTGGGCTTGATGGGCCACATCTCTCCCAACACCATCACGGTGATGGCAATGGTGGTGGGCCTGGCAGCCGCGGGTCTCGCCGCCGGACAAATGTATCTGTGGGCCCTCTTTCTGTGGCTGGTCAGCAGAATTCTGGATGGAATGGATGGTTTGGTAGCCCGCCTTCGCAATCAGCAGAGCGACTTCGGCGGCTACCTGGACATGGTGACCGACTCCGTGGTATACGCCGCCGTGCCAATCGGCCTGTTTCTGGGCAACCCAACGCTCGAACTCGGCATCAGCCTGGCGTTTCTATTGGGCAGCTTCTACGTCAACCTGGCATCATGGATGTATCTATCGGCGATACTGGAAAAGCGCAATCTGGGGGCGAACACCCGTGGTGAGCTAACTACGGTGACAATGCCGGCTGGCCTGGTAGGCGGCGCGGAGACGATCCTCTTCTATTGCGCGTTCTTCATCTGGCCGGGCGCGTTGCTATGGCTTTTCCTGGCAATGGCTGCGCTGGTAGTGCTTGGCACGCTACAGCGCGTGTGGTGGGCGAATAAAAACCTGCCTGGCCCGCTGGCCCGCCAGGTCGCAGAGACCAGGAAGGAGACGGCAGTACACGGCCCATTTGGCCATGCCTGGGACGAACACACAGCCGCAGTTGTCGATGTATAGAAAAACTTCTGATCCAGGCACTCTTGTGGAGGAGCTATGGACGCTAAGTCCAAACCACCTGAGATGATGGAACCTGCTGTTTTGATCACCGGCGTCACCGACGGCATTGGCCGCGCCCTGGCGGAGCATTACGCCTCAGCGGGGAACCGTGTCCTGGGCGTTGGCCGACGCCCGCAACAGGCATCGCCCGCCGCTCTCCTGGCGACCGGCGCCTATTGCCAGGTTGATCTTGCCCGGCCTGGAGCTGCCGAGACGATGCAAAGCTTCCTGGACGCCCGGGGGATCGATCAGATCAACCTTCTGGTGCACAACGCAGCCGTGGGCTGGTATGGTCCCATCGCGGCGCAAAGCCAGGACTCCATCGCGGAGACAATTTCGTGCGCGCCTGGACCAAAGCTAATTTCAACATCTATTTCGGCAATACCGTGCTGTACGCTGTGGCGACGACCATCATCGAGTTGATCAAATCTTCCACCTGCGGTTATGTGCTGGCGCGTTACGACTTTCCCGGCAGGAAACTGCTATATGGTCTGATCGTTGGAACCCTGTTCATTCCCATTGCGTCGATCATCATTCCCCAATTCGTGCTGATCAAGGGTTTAGGCCTGCTCAATACCCGTGCTGGCGTGATCCTTTATCCTCTTCCAGGGCTACTTCGTGCGCGGACTGGCCGGCGCGGTGAAGGAATAAACAGGGCGTTCGCTTCGGCCTTTGTGGTCTTCTTCTCCTCTCTCAGTAGTTTTCCCGCGATTGGCGTCAGCGCCTGTTTATGGTAAAATGCTGCCCACTTAATCGTATCCAATTTACTCGACAACCTATCGCGGGGGGGGCTATGCTTGCCAAAGTATTCAGTTGCTCAGTTATTGGACTGGACGGCACCGTTGTTGAGGTAGAGGTTGATATTTACTCCAATGCTTTGCCTTCGATTATATTGGTCGGCTTACCTGACGCCGCAGTCAAAGAGTCGACGGAACGAGTTCGAGCCGCGCTGGTCAATTCCAGCCTGATGTATCCCCGCGGCCGGGTGACGGTCAACCTGGCGCCGGCCGACCTGCGAAAGGTCGGACCGGTGTATGACCTGCCCATTGCTGTGGGCCTGCTGGCCGCCAGTGGACAGGTGGCGTCGGAGCGGCTGGAAAACGCCCTGTTCATCGGTGAGTTGAGCCTGGATGGCAGTCTTCGCCACATCAACGGCGTTCTGCCCATGGCTCATATGGCTCAACAGCAGGGTTTCGAGACTATCTACCTTCCCCAGGAGGATGCACCGGAAGCAGCGCTGATTGAGAAGCTGACTGTCATTCCCGTGCCCGGCATGGCGGCGCTGGTCAGTCACCTGCGCGATTTTGATCCCATCCCGCCGTTCGAACCACTGTTGTCCTTTGACGAAACGCAACCATCGACCGGCGCGGTCGATTTCAGTGAGGTCAAGGGGCAGGAGCATGTGAAGCGTGCTCTGGAAGTGGCGGCCGCTGGGGCTCACAACGTCCTGATGACAGGACCACCTGGTGCAGGCAAGACGCTCATGGCGCGCTCTTTGCCCTCGATCCTTCCAAAGGTGACGCTGCCCGAAGCACTGGATATCACCCGCATTTACTCGGTGACAGGTTTGTTGCCGGGCGATGTCCCACTTATCAACTACCGGCCTTTTCGAGCGCCCCATCATACGATCAGCCACGCAGGGTTGGTTGGCGGTGGCCGGTTGCCACGACCGGGTGAGATCAGCCTGGCCCATCGGGGCGTGCTCTTCCTGGATGAGCTGCCGGAGTTCGGCACGCGCAATCTGGAAACTCTTCGCCAGCCGCTGGAGGACAAGACCATTACCATCAGCCGAGCCCAGGGCACCCTCAGCTTTCCGGCCAGTTTCATGTTGGTCGGCGCCATGAATCCATGTCCCTGTGGCTGGGCCAATGATCCTGAACAGGAGTGCACCTGCTCGATGGCGATGATAACCCGTTACCAGAAGCGGTTATCTGGCCCCCTGCGGGACCGCATCGACATCCATGTCGAGGTGCCGCGCGTCGACTATGAGAAGCTGAGCGATCGTCATCGCGGAGAGCCATCCGCAGCTATTCGAGCTCGTATTGAGTCGGCCCGAGCGGGCCAGCGCCAACGCTTTGCCGATCTGACCAACGGCAGAAGCTTGACGACCAACGCCGATATGGGTCCAGCCGAGATCAGGGAGTATTGCCCTGTAGACGATGCTGGACACAGCCTGCTACGCGCGGCCATGCGCCAACTCCACATGAGCGCCCGCGCCTATCACCGCACCCTCAAGCTGGCTCGCACCATCGCCGACCTGGCCGGCGCAGAGCGGATCGAAACCGCGCACCTGGCCGAGGCCATCCAGTATCGCCCCCGGTGGCAGGCCTGATCTGATTGACATTGATCGAAGAAGCGAGAGACACAAGAGCAGGAACGTACCGGAGACGACCTTATGGCCCAACCATTGACCGACACTTCCAAACTCTGTATTCATACCATCACGACCAAACCCTGGAGGATAGAGGAAGCGGTTGAACATTATGCTGCTGCCGGGGTGAAGGGCATCACCGTCTGGCGGCAGTGGCTGGAGGATCGGGACCCGCACCAGGTTGGAGAAGGCATCCGGGCGGCCGGGATGACAACGGTCTCTCTTTGCCGCGGGGGTTTCTTTCCGGCCGCCGAAGCCGCCGAACGCCAGGCTGCTATCGACGACAACCTGCGCGCTATCGACGAGGCGGCAGCCATTGGCGCGCCGTTGATTGTGCTGGTGTGCGGCGCTTCACCCGATCTGCCCCTGTCCGAAGCGCGCCGGCAAATCCAGTCCGGCATCGAGGCGGCATTGCCTTACGCCGAGGCTAATAAAGTCAAGCTATCGATTGAGCCGCTACACCCCATGTACGCCGACAGCCGCTCAGCCATCAACACCCTCAAGCAGGCCAATGAACTGTGCGCGGCGATCGGATCGCCGTGGGTGGGGGTGGCGGTGGACGTTTATCACCTCTGGTGGGACACGGATCTGGAGGCCGAGATCAAGCGCTGTGGGCGGTCTGGATGGCTGGATGCCTTGCACATCTGCGATTGGATGACCCCCACCACCGATCTGTTGTGCGACCGGGGCCTGATGGGTGAAGGCTGCATCCCTGTCCGCCAGATACGGGGATGGATGGAAGAAGCTGGGTTCAATGGCTTCAACGAGGTCGAGGTTTTCTCCAACCGGCATTGGGCCAGAGACCAACAAGAATTTCTCGATGACATCGTCAACGCATATGTGCAGCATTCGTAGTGCAAGTTGGGTACCAAACAGCATCCTCCTCAATCGTTTCGCACTTATTGATCTCCAAGATAATCGATAGCGGCTTCCAGTTGGGCATCGATTCCCCGAAGAAGCTGTGTGCGCGTCAAGGTCACCTTGATGTCCGGTACCACGCCGTTGTCCTCCAGCACGCGGCCGTGGGGCAGGGGCACGATATTGGCTACCAGACATCGTCCCGGCGTCCGGTGGCCGTGCGTATTCCCTGCGCCAGGTTCGCTCGCCGATTGCGCTCGTTATCGGGCGGGCTTTGCAGGTCAACCGCCGCAATCTCCTCTGCAGTCCATCCGTCCACGCTCGTGACCACAAACCCGGGTCGCAGCTTGGCCTGATCCGCTGGGAATCTGGCGACGACCTCGGTGATAACCAACTGGCCATCCAGCCAGCGCATATCCATGCCCAGTATGCCCGCCGAGAAGGTCATTGGCTCCATCTGGTTGGAAAACTCGGGCGGCAGCGCGGCGACGTGGGACACCTCCAACTCGAACAGCATGGGATTGAGCACCTCCAGCCAGAAGGTGTGGTCATCTTCCACCGTGGCCAGCATCTGGCGGTAACGTTCGCCGATGGCCTGCCAGTCCTTGCCGCCAAAGTCTGAGTCGAAATAACCCTCGTTCACGGTCTGCCAGACTGTGTCGAATATCTCCCTGCGTTCAGCCAGGTTGAGTCGGTTTTCGATCGTCGGCGTTGGCCGGCGGTGAAGGCAGGTGCTTTCTCTTCGCCGCACCCTGCCAGCAGCAGCGTGCTGGCCAGGATTAGCAACAAGAGGAGCCGGACGGCTGCGGTGCCAGATGATGCAGATGTTCCCGCAGCGGCTCGCTGTTTGACCATGATGGCGACCACGATCAACCCAGTTTCTCCACGATGAGCAGAAAATCGACGCGGGGAATCCAGCCGACGGAAATCGTCACGTTAGGAACGATGGCGACCACTTCGCCTTCCAGGCTGTTCAGAAATTGCTCCAGTTTACTCTGATCCCTCGTCATCTTGATGTCGAACTGATGCACGCGATACCTCATGGGCTTAGCCCTCCCGTTGCCATCAACAATTGATCATTCGCCAATTTACCAATTGACAATTTCCTCCTCCAGTCTACATCAGGACAGCCTGACGCGCATCCGGCACGTGGATAATCTCCTCACTAGCCAGGCGGCCAATCCCCTCCCTCCATTAGAGATCGCTCATGTCTGGCAAACCGGGATAGCCTCAGCGGGCCGCGACCCGAAAATATCTCCGGCCATTCTCACAGCACGGGAAAATCATGCCAATTGACGCAAATCCAACGGTATGTTGACATAAAATGATTGCGTTTTGGGACAAAATGATGTATAATTCTAATGCCATTATTCACAACCTTGATGGCGATTTCACAATCGTAGGGCGCCGGTTGCGTGCCCTGCGCCAGGCATTCTTGGGGACCGTAAGACGAGGATGTCGGTAACAGAATAGATCGGCCGCCTCCCCTCTCGCTCTCCACAAAGGAGTAGGGCCTATGAATCTTTCACGCAGAGAGTTCCTGAAATTCTCCGGCCTGGCGGCCGGGGCAACTTTGTTGCCTACCACGGCTGTCGCCGGCGCACGAGCTGGTCCGGAGTTTCCGCTGCACAAGAAGATCGGCGAGACGCTGACTATTTGCCCCTATTGCGCGGTCGGATGTGGCATGGTGGTAGGTGCCATGGATGGCGAGGTGGTCAACATCGAGGGCAACCCTGACCACCCCATCAACCTTGGCTCGCTATGCAGCAAGGGCAGCACCCTTACCGGCCTGGTCAATAGCCCGCAGCGCATCACAAAACCCCATTACCGGGCGCC
The DNA here is from genome assembly GCA_034717495.1 of Chloroflexota bacterium. Taxonomy (NCBI): domain Bacteria; kingdom Bacillati; phylum Chloroflexota; species Chloroflexota bacterium. The sequence goes on from JAYELL010000053.1 coordinate 39,667, forward strand.
GGGCGCTTCCGAATGGACAGAGGTCAAGTGGGATTGGGCGCTGGACGAAATAGCCAAGCGCATCAAAAAAACACGGGACGATCACTGGATCGAGCGTGACCAGCAGGGCCGGACAGTGCGCCGGGTGGAGGCTATTGCCTCCGTCGGCAGTGCGGCCCTGGATAACGAGGAGTGCAGTCTCCTCGTGAAAGCATTGAGGGCAATGGGCCTGGTGTACATCGAACACCAGGCGCGCATATGACACTCCGCTACTGTTGCGGCTCTGGCAGAGTCGTTCGGCAGAGGAGCGATGACAAATCACTGGAATGATATCAAAAACAGTGACGTCATCCTGATCATGGGCTCCAATGCGGCCGAGAATCACCCCATCTCTTTCAAGTGGGTGATGGCCGCCATGGACAATGGCGCAACCCTGATTAGTGTCGATCCCCGTTTTACCCGCACCTCGGCCCGGGCGGACATCTACGCGCCCCTCCGTTCCGGCACCGATATCGCCTTTCTGGGCGGCCTGGTCAAATATATCCTCGACAGTGGGCTATACCACGAAGAGTACGTCGTCGAGTACACCAACGGCCCCTTCCTGATCAATTCTGATTACACCTTCGATCCCGAGCAGGCCATCTTCAGCGGTTACAAGCCAGAAAACCGTAGCTATGACAAGAGCACCTGGACTTACCAGGTGGACGCCGAGGGCGTTCCGCTGGAGGATGCGACTTTGCAACATCCCAATAGTGTCTTCCAGTTGCTGCGCCAGCATTACGATCGCTACGACCTGGACACGGTGAGCAGCATCACCGGCACGCCCAAAGAAGACCTACTCAAGGTATACGAGGCTTATGCCTCTTCCGGCGCGCCCGACCGGGTGGCGACGATCATGTACGCCATGGGTTGGACGCAGCACACCTACGGTACGCAGAACATCCGCACGGCGGCCATCATCCAGCTGTTGCTTGGCAACGTGGGCCGGGCCGGCGGCGGTATCAACGCGCTGCGCGGGGAGAGCAACGTGCAGGGTTCCACCGACCACTGCCTGCTCTTCCACATCCTGCCTGGCTACCTCAAGCCGCCGCGGGCCAAGGACGAGACCCTGGACACCTACCTGGCGGCCTACACGCCCAAATCCAGCGATCCCAGGAGCGCCAATTGGTGGCAGCACTACCCCAAATACGCGGTCAGTCTGTTCAAGTGGATGTTCGGTGACAAGGCCACCGCAGACAACGAGTTCGGCTACCAGTGGATGGCCAAGCTGGGCGACAATGCCAACTATTCCTGGCTGGCCCTGTTCGAGGCCATGTATGCGGGCGACATCAAGGGCTTTTTCGCCTGGGGCCAGAACCCGGCCGTCGGCGGCGCCAACGCCAACATGAACCGCAAGGCCATGGAAAAGCTGGATTGGATGGTAGCGGTCAATCTGTGGGATATGGAGACCAGCAGCTTCTGGCAGCGGCCTGGCGTGGATCCGGCCACCATCGACACCGAGGTCTTCCTGCTGCCCTGCGCTGCCTCCGTGGAAAAAGAAGGCAGCATTACCAACTCCGGTCGCTGGGGCCAATGGCGCTACAAGGCGGTCGATCCGCCCGGCCAGGCCATGGCCGACTCCTGGATTACCAACCAGATCATGCGGCGGCTGCGCCAGCTCTATGCCGGGGACCCCGGCCCCAATGCCGAACCTATCCTCAACCTGGCCTGGGACTATGGCGAGGGCGAGGTGGACCCGCACCAGGTGGCCAAGGAAATCAACGGCTGGGCATTCGAGGACGTCAAGGATGGCGACGGAAACGTGGTCTTGCCGGCCGGCAAACAGGTCAAGAACTTCACCAAATTGCAGGCTGACGGTAGCACCGCCTGCGCCAACTGGCTCTATAGTGGCAGCTACAACGAGGACGGCAACATGATGGCGCGACGGGACAACGTGGACACCCATCCCGCCGGCATCGGGCTCTATGCCAACTGGGCCTGGGCCTGGCCTGTCAATCGCCGCATCCTCTACAACCGGGCTTCGGTCAACGCCGAGGGCGAGCCTTTTGACCCTGAGCGCTTCGTCATCCGCTGGACTGGTTCCGAGACCAAGTGGGAGGGTGATGTGCCTGACGGAGGATGGGCGCCGTCCGATCGTCATGCCTTCATCATGAAGCCGGAAGGCCACGCGCGCATCTTCGGCGCCGGCAGGGCCGATGGCCCTTTCCCCGAGCACTACGAACCGTGGGAAAGCCCGGTGGCCAATCTGCTGCATCCGGCCCGCGATATAAGTCCGGCCTTCAAGATCTGGGACTCGGAGATGGATAAGCATGGCGACCCGTCCCGTTATCCGTTGGTTGGAACCACCTACCGCGTCTCCGAGCACTGGCAGACGGGCGCCATGACCCGCAACGTAGCCTGGTTAGCCGAAATGCAACCAGACATGTTCGTGGAGATGAGTCCCGAGCTGGCTGCCGAGCGCGGCATCGGGAACGGCGAGTGGGTGACGGTCGAGTCGGCCCGCGGCGCCATCGAGGCTGTGGCTCTGGTGACGAAACGATTCCGACCCTTCCAGGTCAACGGCCAGACTGTGCACCAGGTGGGCATGCCCTGGCACTGGGGCTACAAAGGCCTGGTGACCGGCGGCAGCGCCAACGAGTTGACCCCGCCTGTGGGCGATGCCAACACCATGATTCCGGAGACCAAGGCGTTTCTGTGTGATGTGCGCAAGTTGGAGCAATCGGCCTTTCGCGAGGTACCTGCTGTTGAATCCGTTGGCAACAACGGAAAGGAGGTGTGACATGACCAGGGCAATGCTGATCGATCTGAATAAGTGCATCGGCTGCCGGGGCTGTCAGGCCGCCTGCAAGCAATGGCACGACCTCCCGGCAGAGATGACGACCAACAACGGCAGCTACCAGAACCCGCCTGCGTTCTCCGACAAGACCTATACCGTCGTGACCTTCAACGAGGTGGAGTACGACGAGCGTTTCTACTGGATGTTTGCGAAACGCCAATGCATGCACTGCGAGCATCCCGGCTGCGCGTCGGCCTGCACGGTGGGCGCGTTGCAGAAGACGGCAGAGGGCCCGGTGGTCTACGACAGCAGCAAGTGCATCGGTTGCCGCTACTGCCAGTACGCCTGCCCCTTTGGCGTGCCCACCTTCGAGTGGCAGGAAACGCTGGGGCTGATCCGCAAGTGCGACTTCTGCGTGGACCGCACAGGCGATGGCATGGCGCCGGCCTGCGCCAAGGCCTGCCCTACCGGGGCCATCCAGTTCGGCGAACGAGACGTCCTGCTGGCCGAGGCACACCATCGCATCGCGACGCAACCCCACAAGTACATCAACCACATCTACGGCGAACACGAGGTGGGCGGCACCTCCATGCTCTACCTGTCGGGCGTGCCTTTCGCAGCCCTGGGATTCCCCAAGCTGGGCGAGCAGCCGGTGTCCGAGTACGCCGAAAAGGTTATGGGCCAGACGCCAACCGTCGCGGTAGGCGTGGCGGCCATCGCGGCCGGCCTGTGGTGGGTTATCAAACGACGGGAGGAGAACATGCGTCCCGTTGCGGTGCTGAACGCGGATGGGAAGCCAACTGCCGATGAGGAGGTGGAGTCATGAGCGCGACGACTGTACAAAAACGGCCTGCCTCGGCCAGGTTGACGGGTGAAAACGTGACGGTGGTCGTGCTGTTGGCGCTGGTGCTGATCGGTGCGGCGGCCGGTATCTATCGACTGGTGGTTGGGCTAGGTCCGACGACGAACCTGAGTGACGCCATCCCCTGGGGCATCTGGATCGGCTTCGACTTCGCCCTGATCGCCTTCAGCGGAGCGGCCTTCACCATGGCGGGGCTGGTCTACGTCTTTGGACAGGAGCAATTCCGCCCTGCCATGCGCCCGGCCGTCCTCTTCGGCCTCGTGGGCTACATCGCGGTCCTGGTGCTGTTGCTTCTGGACCTGGGACGCTGGGATCGTTTCTGGAGCTTTTTCATCAACTGGAACGGCCACTCGCCTCTGTTTGAGATCAGTTGGTGCATCGTACTTTACAGCATCATTCTGGCAGTCGAGTTCAGCCCGCAACTGTTCGAACGGGTAAACAAGGAGGGACCGGTCAGGCTGGTGTACCGCATTGGGGTCGCCCTGGCGATCATTGGCGTGACCCTCTCCTCGCTGCACCAGTCGACGCTGGGCACCCTATACCTGAACATGCCCCACCGGCTGCAGGCGCTGTGGTACTCACCGTTGCTGCCGCTGTTCTTTTTCATCTCCTCGATCATGGCCGGCCTGGCCGTCACCATGATCATCTACCCGCTTGCCTGTCGCATTCGAGGCAAGCAGGCGGACGTGAAGATACCGCAGGGACTGGCCGCCATTGCCGCCTGGGTGATGCTCGTGTACACCCTGCTCAAGCTGGGTGACATCCTGGTGGCAGGCGAGCTGCCAGCTCTCTTCGCCTTCGACCGTACCAGCCTGCTGATGTGGATCGAACTGGGCCTGGGGGCGATCGTGCCCATGATCCTGTTCTTCATCCCGTCGCTTCGGGCGCAACGGCTTTGGCAGACGGTCGGCGCTCTGTTGATCCTGTTCGGGGTGTTGATGAACCGCTTCAATGCCACCCTCTTCGCCCAGATCAACCGGCCCGGTGCCAGCTACTCCCCTCACGTGCTTGAGTGGTTGAGTACGCTTGGCGTGCTGGCGGCCGTGGCCCTGGCCTGGTACCTGGGCGTCAAATACCTGACCGTATTGGACAGCGAGGCGGACGCCAAGTATCACTAGATTGTTCCAACAGACTGGTCCGGTTTTCCGAAACTGGACCAGTCTTGAGCGGTCTGGTTTGGACGCATCCCACAACGGTAGGACGGATCATCCGCAATGCAGTCTCCTGCTGATTACGACACCCTGCTGGCGGAACTGGTTGAGACGGCCTCGGCCTATCCCCACCTGGCCGAGGCTATCGATCTGGAATGTGCCCTGCTGGAGGCCGGCAGCCGTTTGGAGGTGTCCATTCCTCCCGTTTCCCTGACCCGCGACATCGCTCAAGGTCGGCTGGAGTCCGGACTGCCGTTGCTCCCGCAGGAGGAGGTTCTGGTATCCGGCGGCCAACAGCTAAGCGACTTCCGGCGGACGGTGGGTTCCCTTGTGGCCGCGCATCGGCCTGAGCTGTCGGATGAGCTGGACCGTCTCAGCCGGGCTACTACACCACCGTGCAGCGGGCAGAGCATGGCCGGGCAGGAGTCGCACTCCGAATTGGGTTCCTATATCCAGCACCAGACGCTGCGCCCCTTTCTGGTGGCCCACGCCTGCGCCCTGGCTGCCATGTTGAGCGACATGAACTTCACAGGCTGGCAGTGTCCTATCTGTGGCAGTGGGCCCGACATGGCCGCCCTGACCAGGCCAGATGGTCAGCGAATCTTGTTGTGCAGCGCCTGCGACACGCGATGGCCATGCCAGCGCATCGGCTGTCCCTTCTGTGGCAACGAGGATCCTTCCACCTGGGCCTACTATCCGAGCGACGACGGGGTTTACCGGCTGTATGTCTGTGACGCCTGCGGGGGCTACCTCAAGACCGTGGATCAGCGCGAGCAAGTCAGGCCGCGTCTGCTGGCTACGGAGCGCATCCTGACCATCGGCATGGATGCAGCGGCCGTGGATGCCGGTTATCAGATCTTGCCTGGGGACTAACTCTGGTCTACTCGGTCATCACCCCGATTGACGTTCAATTTCCGCCGAACATGCGCTGCATGGCCGTTTCCATCGGTGTCAGGGTCACGCCAAAGGAGGCGGCGATATCGTGAAGCAGGTCTGCTGGGACTTTGCTAAAGGGGGCGTGCCCGACATTTGGGTTGATCCCAAGCTGGCAGAGCGCAAGCTGGAACTGCAGCAGGGCGCCATGTACAACCTGTTGCATCTGGCCCTGATGGGAGGATACCAGGGGGAAGCCGCTGTAGAGAACTTCTGGGACTGGGCCCATCCGGCCGAGCAGGGTGGTGAGGGCAACTTCGAGACTCTGCTGCTCAGCCTCGTCGTCGAGGCCAACTATCCCAGCGGCGAATGCGGCATGATCAGCCCCGATACCCTCGACGGAAAATTGACCCCGGAGCAAGCTCAGGCCATCTTCGAGCAGGACGAGCCGGAGATCGTACTGCTCGCCGGCGGTACCGATGCTGGTGGCGACTCGGAAACGCAGCTTGACAACGCCCAAGTTCTGGCCGACTAGGTACACGACCTATTCGGACTATGGCGTGCCCTTCATCTATGCCGGTAACCAGGATATTCGGGCCCAGATCGAGCGCACCATCGGCGACAACGGAGTGGACTGCCGCATCTCGCCCAACGTGATGCCGGAGATCAACGACTTCCGCATCGAGGTAGTGAATGAACACATCCGCGAATTGTTCCAGACGGTGATTATCCGAGGCAAGGGCTTTGATGTAGTCGAGGAGTATATGGATGCGCCCTTTATCCCGACCCCTCGAGCCTGTTTCCGGGGAGTCCAGCTCCTGGCTCATGGCTGTGGCGACGAGGAGGGGATCGGCAATGGGCTGGCCTGGTTCGCATCTAAGGATGTGAACTCAGCGATCAAAAGAGGCCCTGCTAACTTCGCTTTCCTGGAATCCGAGATGGTTCATGTTGCCGTAGCGCTGCCCGGTCTATCCTGTCGCTCGATGCGCAACTTCACGTAGGCTGTGTTATACTGTCCCGGCACGACCCGCCAACCCGGATGAAACGCAGCTTCATCATGATCGATTATCTGCTCATCGGCCATGGCAGCATCGACCTGACGCCCGATGGCCCCAAGCCGGGACCATGGCTCGAGGAAACAGGGAGTAATGAAACAATGAACAAACGGGATGCCGTTCTTGATATTCTGGACGCCGGCAAGCCTCAGGATTACACGCCGGCTGGGTTTTTTATCCATTTCGACCCGAGCTGCCACTTCGGGCAGGCAGCGGTGGACAAACACCTGGAGTTTTTCCGCCATACGGACATGGATCTGGTCAAGATCCAGTACGAACGCAATTTTCCCTACCAACCCGGTATCCGGAAGCCGGAGGATTGGGCCAACCTGCCATTGCTCACCAGGGATTTCTTCCAGCCGCAACTGGACGCCGTGGATGGACTGGTGAGGGCAGCCAAAGATGAAGCCGTCGTTATCGTCACGCTTTATTCGGCGTTCATGTGCGCCGGGCAGGCCAGCAACGGCTTGATCACAGAACACCTCAAGGAAAACCCTGACCAGGCCAAAAAGGGGATCGAGATCGCTACCGAGAGCTTGTTGACCTTTGTCAGGGCGTGCATTGACTTGGGTGTCGATGGGTTTTATGCATCGACACAGGGGGGCGAGAGTGCCAGATTCGAGGACAAAACCCTCTTTCTCGACTATATCAAGCCGTACGATCTGGCGCTGATGGAAGAATTCAACCGGGCGTGCATTTTCAACGTGCTGCATGTGTGCGATTACACATACGGTTACGATGACCTTACACCATTCCTGGAGTATCCAGGGCAGGTGGTCAACTGCAATCCGCGTGTTGGCTCAAAAGCGTTGTCGGGTCAGGAAATCTCTGAGCTGTTTGGCCGGCCATTCATGGGTGGGCTGGAGCGAAAGGGTGTCATTGCCACCGGTGGCGAGGCAGAGATCGCACGGGAGGTGCGGCGGGTACTGCGCGATGCGCCCGATAAATTCTTCCTGGCCGCCGACTGCACCTTGCCGCATGACGTGAGCTGGGACAATATCAAGACGGCGATCTCAACCGCCCATAGGTTTCAGAACGAAATGTGATATACTGAACATAGTGGCCTTGCAAGGCAGGGGAGATGGTGTTCAACCGCTTGCCGCCTGCTGGCCGCTGTGTTAAACTCAGGTCTAACCGATTGAATCCGTGCAGCAGCGTTCCTCAGGAGGAGAAACATGAAGAGCAACCGATGGAAGATGATGGCGGCAGGGGTTGTCCTGGTCGTCCTGGTAGTGGGTGCAGCGGCCTGCGTAGCGCCGGCGGCTCCCGGCGCACCACCGCCGGCAGAGCCTGTCACCGAAGTGGAAGAGGCGCTGCCGTCCGAAGCGAGCGCTCCAGAGGAGCCCGCCCAGGAGGACGTTGTCCTGGCCATGAGCATCGGCGCCGAGCCGGCATCGATGGATCCCAACCTGGCCCAGGATACCTTTGCTATCAACATCCTGGAGAACATGTTTCTGGGCTTGACCAACCTCAACAACGAGACGGGCGAGGTCGAGCCGGAGCTGGCCACCGACTGGGATATCTCTGAGGATGGCCTGGTCTGGACCTTTAACATGCGGGACGACGCTGTATGGAGCGATGGCAAGCCGGTGACGGCCCACGATGTCGAGTACAGCGTCAAGCGCGCCGTGGCTCCTGAGACTGTCTCCCCCTACGCCTACGTGCTCTATATCATTAAGAATGCCCAGGCCATCAACCAGACCGATGTCAATCAGGACAGCTACGACATCGACACCCTGGGGGTCAAAGCCCTGGACGATACCACCGTGCAGTTCACCCTGGAGGCACCGGCCACCTACTTCGAGGCTATCTCCAGCCTTTGGACCCTGCGCCCGGTGCCCCAGTGGGCCGTGGAGGAACATGGGGAGCTGTGGACCGAGGCGGAAAACGTCGTCACCAACGGCCCCTACCTGCTGGAGGAGTGGAAGCACGGCGAACAGCTGACCCTGGTCAAGAACCCCGACTACTATGATGCCGATGGGGTCCAGATTGATCGCTTCGTGCTGGACATCATCACCGACCAGTTCACCGAGTTGGCGCTCTACGAGTCAGGCGAGTTGGATGTGGCCGGCGATGGGCCAGGCACACTGCCCATGGAGGAGCGGGCCCGCATCAATGAGGACCCGGTATTGAGCCAGGAGCTGCACATTGGCCCCAGGGCCTCCACCACCTATGTGGGCTTTACCATGACCAAGCCACCCTTCGACGATCCCCTGGTGCGCAAGGCCTTTTCGGCAGCCATTGACCGCGAGGTCATGGTGCGCGACGTGGTCGGCTCCGGCGTGCCCGCCACCCAGTTTGCGCCGCCCGGCATCTTTGGGGCTCCCGACCCTGAGGTCGGCATAGAGACGGACGTGGAACAGGCCCAGGCCTGGCTGGCCGAGGCTGGCTATCCTGATGGCGAGGGCTTCCCCACCGTGACCTACCGCTATTTCGCAAGCAGCCTGGAAGAGGTGCTGGGTGAGGCGTTGCAGGCCATGTGGAGCGAGGCGCTCAACGTGGACGTCAACCTGGAGTCCCAGGAATGGCCCGTCTTCATCGCAGGAATCAACCCGGAGACGCCGCTGGAGGAGATGCCGGAGATGTGGCGCCTGGGTTGGGGTGCCGACTATCCCGACGAGAACAATTGGGTCTACGAGGTCTTCCACTGCACCGCCAGCACCAACTACTCCCGGGCGGAGTGTTCGGAGGCCGACGAGATGGCCCAGGCTGCCGCGTTGGAGACTGACCCGGACAAGCGCAAGGAGTACTATGAGCAGGTAGAATCGCTCATGTTCGGCGAGGAAGTGCGGGCCGCGCCCTACTACCATCGCGGCTACACCATCCTGACCAAGCCGTACGTACAGCGCGGTTATACCACCTTTGCCCCGAACAACTGGGATACCTGGAGCATCGAGCAGTAGAGCAGGAACATACCGGGCGTTGTCCCTGTAAGCTGGCAACGCCCGGTTCCTGTCCGTCAGATGCTTCCGGTGTACCGATCCGGAGATTTCGCCCAGCTCATGTTCAGGTCCACCCAAGGCCTGTCCTCCTGGCACAGACCGCCGGGAACTTTGTGAACTGGTCGAAAGGATATCGAGTTCCTTGCCCCTTCTCTGACCCATGGCCCAAGTTATCATCCGCCGCCTCTTGTGGTTCATCCCGGTGTTCTTTCTCGTCACCGGTATCACCTTCGTGACCATGCATTCCCTGCCGGGCGGGCCCTTTGACAAGGAGAAGACGCCGCCGGCCCTGGTTGAGCAGATGGAGGCCATCTATGGCCTCGACCGCCCCTTGCCAGAGCAATACATCACCTGGTTGGGCAACGTGGTGCGCCTGCGCTTTGGCCCCTCCCTGGCCTTCCGGGGGCAGCCGGTGGAGAACTACCTGCTGCCCGGCCTGGCGGTCTCGGCCCAGCTGGGCCTGCTGGCCATGGCCTTCGCCTTGTTGGTGGGCCTGCCCGCCGGAATCATAGCCGCGCTCAAACATGGCACCTGGCTCGATCACGGAGCGACGTTCATCGCCATCCTGGGCGTCTCCATCCCTGCCCTGATCCTGGGCCCCTTGCTCTACTGGATCTTTGGCCTGGAACTGGGCTGGCTGCCGGTGGCCAAGTGGGCCAGCTTGAGCGATGGCCTAGTGCCCTATATCAGGCATGCTATGCTGCCGGCCATCACCCTGGGCGCCGGTGTCTCGGCCATCATCGCCCGCCTGACCCGGGCCAGCCTGCTGCAGGTGCTGCACGAGGACTACATTCGGGCCGCCCATGCCAAGGGCCTGCACCCCTGGGTTGTTACCACACGCCACGCCCTGAGGAATGCCCTGATCCCGATAGTCACTTTCCTGGGTCCCATCACAGCTATCGTACTGACCGGCTCGCTGGTCGTCGAGCAGATCTTCGCCATTCCCGGCATGGGCCGCTACTTCGTCACCAGCATCTCCAGCCGGGACTACCCCATGGTGATGGCCATCGTCGTCATCTATTCGGTCATCATCGTCGGGGCCAACCTGGCTGTGGATATCAGCTATGTCTTCCTCGATCCCCGAAGCCGTGACACAACCTGAACCGGCCCCGGTGGAACTGGATCTGGCGCCGCCGCGGCGGGCGCGCGGGCTGTGGCGAGATACGATCGGCTATCTGCTGCGCGATCCCCTGGTTGTCGCCTTCCTGCTCTTCATTCTGCTATTGGTGGTGGTGTCGCTCTTCCCCGACCGGTTCGCTCCCCTGAGCTACGAGCAGACCAGCTTTGCCGACAAGCTGGCCAAGCCCGGCACCATTGCTACTGCGGAGAAGCTGGAGGGTCACCGTTACCTCTTTGGCTCCGATCGCCTGGGCCGGGACATCCTGAGCCGGTTGGTTTACGGCACCCGGATCTCCATCGCCGTGGCCTTCGTAGGTGCCACTGTCAGCTTTGGAATCGGCCTGGCCTATGGGCTGATCTCTGGTTACTCCAGCGCCCGGGTGGACAACGTGATGATGCGGGTGGTGGATGTGATCTACGGTTATCCCACCCTGATCCTGGTTATTCTGCTGCAGGTCTTCCTGACCGCCATTGCCCGCCAGGACCTCAGCGAGACCACGGGCCTGCAGCGGGTGGTCATCGGGTTGGACCAGAGCTCGGGGGGGCTCTTCTTTATCTTCGTGGCCGTCGGCGCGGTGAGCTGGTTGGGCATTGCCCGGCTGACGCGAGGCCAGGTGCTGCATCACAAGAACCAGGAATTCGTGCAGGCCGCGCAGTCGGTGGGCGTTCCCAGAGGGCGAATCATGCGCCGGCATCTGTTGCCCAATGTGCTGGGCCCGGCTATCGTGGCCGGGACCCTGGCCATCCCCACCTATATCTACACCGAGGCCTTTCTCAGCTTCATCGGCCTGGGCGTCCAGCCCCCCACACCCAGCTGGGGCGGGATGATCAGCAATGGCTATGGCGCGCTGCGCTCGGCACCCCACCTGATTGTCTCGCCGGCCATCGCCCTTTTCCTGACCATGCTGGCCTTTAACTTCCTGGGAGATGCCGTGCGCGACGCCATGGATCCCCGTGTGCGCCATCGCTAGAGTCTGTCAGTGCCGGGCGGGCCCGTGAGAAGCACATTGTGTGCTCCAGCCGCCGCTACCCCCAACGCCCTCATACTCTTGCTACTGGAAGCCGCCGCTTGTCGCAGCCAGCCCCCTCTCCTTCTGGATAGTCTCCTCGTACCCGCTGGCCCAGTAGGCGGCGATGGGATCGGTTGGCAGGCCCGACTCAGCGCGGACTTGCGCCAGCAGCGGACGCACGTCGGTGCGGGAGGCGTCATTCAGTACGCTGTGCGCTCCCAGGACATTGCCTTCGCCTTGCGCCTGCGCCAGGTCTTCCCGCCGTACCAGCAGCGCTTTGGCATAGGCTTCCTGGCAGTTGAGCACAGAATATATCATCGGCGCTATTTTGCCCTCGACATTGTGACACTGGTCGATCATGAAAGCGATACGCTGTGCCGTGGCCTTTGCCGGTTGGTCGTCACCCTGAGCTGCATCCACGATCTCATTGAAGATCAGAAACAGTTCGTATGGATTGACGCTGCCCACGATCAGGTCATCGTCGGCGTATTTGCGGTTGTTGAAATGGAATCCGCCCAGTCGGCCCTCATCCAGCAGAAACGCTACGATCTGTTCGATGTTTACTCCTTGAGCGTGGTGTCCCAGATCGACGAGCACCTGGGCTTGTGGTCCCAGTTTCAGCGACCAGGCATAAGACGTACCCCAGTCGGGCAGATCGGTGCTGTAGAAGGCCGGTTCAAAGAACTTATACTCGATCAGCATGCGGCTTTCGCCTGGTAGATGTTGGTAAATGGTGCGCAGGTGATGCTCGAAGCGCTGTTTACGCCCGCGCAAACTATCCTGCCCGGGGTAGTTGGTGCCGTCGGCGAACCAGAGGCTGAGATCGCTGCTCTTCAGTTTGGGCATGATAGCGCAACATTCGAGGATATGATCCAGTGCCTGTTCCTGAATGGAGGGGTTGGGGTTGCCCAGGGAACCGAGACGGTATTGATCATCCTGAAAGACGTTGGGATTGACAGCGCCGATACGGATGCCTTGCGCCTCGGCGTACTGGCACATGCCATCGAAATCGCCATCTTCGGGCCGGTCCCAGGGGATGTGAACGGCCACAGTGGGGGCAATGCCGGTCATTCTGTGTACCATGGCAGCGTCATCCAGCTTTTCCTGGGTGGTTGTGGCCGCGCCCGGCCAGGCAAAAGCCTTGAAACGGGTGCCACTGTTGGCATAGCCCCAGCTGGGGGTCTCTACATGTTGCCTTTTGAGCGCCTCCTTCACCGCTTCGATGTTGATGCGCCGGGCGTTGAGCCGCTCGGCCAGGATCTCATATTCGGCTTGATAATCGGTCATTAGCTTACCCCTTGGGTTGGTGTCGGTCAATGCGAATTCATTGTCGGCGATTACAGGTTCATCATGAACTGAAAGATGCGGTCCGCATGCCCTGGTAGAGGCTCGTGGCCGAAATCGGGGTAGAAAACAACATCCTTTTTGGACTGAATCCTGTTGTAGGCGGCAAACTGGGAGGAGGGTGGACATATCTGGTCCATAAGGCCAACGCCCATCAGTATCTCCGCCTGGATACGTGGACTGAGATACTGCACGTCGATGTAGCCCAGCTGGGTAAACACCTCGTTCTCCCGGGCATGGGTGGGATCGAAGCGTCGAAACCACTCACGCAACTCGGCGTAGGCGCCCACGTCCAGATCGATCTCCCAGACACGCTTGTAATCGCAGAGGAAGGGGAAGACAGGTGCAGCAAGCTTGATGCGAGGTTCAAGGGACGCGCAGGCCAGGGTCAGGCCTCCGCCCTGGCTGCCACCGGTGACGCCCACACGCTTTTCATCCACCTCTGGCATGTCCATAACGATGCGCGCCAGCAGGGCGGTATCGAGGAAGATCTGGCGAAAAAGCAGTTTCTCGGAGGGGCCACCAAGGCCGCGAACCATGTGCCCCCGAAGGGTCCAGCCCTGGACGCCACCCGGGTCTTCCGATTGCCCGCCCTGACCACGACAGTCCAGCGCGGCAACCGTATAGCCCTGGGCCGCGTAGCCAAGTCGCTCTGACCAGTCGCCCGCGTGCCACGAATAGCCGTGAAAGACCAGCAGAGCAGGGTGAGGCCCGGTGGCGTTTTTCGGCCGCCATAGCTTGGCGTGCACGCGGGCGCCGCCGACGCCTGTGAAGTAAAGGTGGAAACACTCGGCGAAGTCGGTTTGAAATCCGGCCGGCACCAACTCCACCTGTGGATCCTGGACTCGGATTTCAGCGATGGCAGCATCCCAATAGCTGTCGAAGTCATCGGGCCTGGGATTGGTGCCCTGGTAAGTGAAAAGCTCGTCGAAGGATAGGTCAAATTGCAATGGCATTATCGTGCTCCTTGGCGATTCTCTTTGACGGAGGAGAATAGTTTCGCCTATCTTAGCACTACAAAGAGATTTTGTCACCCCCGGCGCGAGGCGTCTGCGCCGAAGAATCTCGACTCGCGAGTCTCTCAGTTTGACAGCTGACTGACCTTGCGTTACACTTGCACATCGCATGTGCTGTGAATGCGTCTCACCTCAGTCGTTGAGAACACCCGCTTTCCCGACAATTCAAAGGCAGGAGATAATGATGGATCGGACTGATCGCTTTCGGATGCCGCTTGTGCTGGGCGTAACCCTCTTGTTAGCGCTGGCAGTCTTCGCCGGTTTTATTCCCTTGGGGGCAGCGGCCGACACCGCCCCTATTCGACCCCTGAATCCCAACGAGCAGCGGCTAGGCGACGAACAGGTGGAGGCCCAGGACCTGGCACTCAATTCAGCGGAGGTGATTGATCTGATCGATGGCCATCGTGCGGAGGTGTTTGAGGTCTTTCCCCTCTTCGGCCCTTACGCTCCCGGTTTGGGCCAGTGTATTGACGGCACCTGCTACCAGGTGGACATCTACGATTTCGAGCAGTTGGCAGCTGTTACGGCTATCGTGCACCAGCGCTCAGGGGAGGTGCTGGATGTTTTCCGCATCGCCGACTCAACGCCATTGATCAACAAGCGTCTCCACGATCGGGCGGTCGAAATCATCCAGACCGATGCCGATGTGGCAGCGGCCCTGGGATTCTCGCCCCGGTCGGACCAGATTCGCCTGATGCACATCAACCGCATGGATACGGAATGTCAAGGTGGGCGTCTCTGTGCCGGCGCCGTTTTCTTCGTGGATAGTGGCGCCCTCTGGGTTGCCGTCGACCTGGTCGACGACGACATTGAAAAGATCTGGTGGTCGGGCCGGCCCGCGGCCCTGCAGAGCAATGTCTTTGACCCGAAACCGGAACGGGAACCCGAGGATTGCGGCACCACCATCAGCGTTGACCGGGATGGCTGGAAGCTGGACTATCGTACCACACCCACGGATGCGCTCGAGATCACCAGCGTCACTTATGATGCAGGTGGCGGCGACGTGGCAGTGGCGACCCGCATGAAACTCATCGAATGGCATGCCCATTATCCTCCAAGCTGGGGATTCGTGGATTATACCGGTTGCGGTGGCGGTGGTGGCGGTTTTCCAATCTATCCCTTCGGCGTTACCCAGGTACTCGATCTCTACGAGAATCTGGATTACACAGGATTCGAGGTTGTCCAGGATTTCCGCATGAGCAATTGGGGCGCCAGCTGCAATTACCGCTACGAGCAGCATTTCCAGTTCTTCACCGACGGTCGTTTCCGCGTAGTTACTGTGGTGTTTGGCCAGGGTTGCGGCAACAACCAGCTCGAGGAGGCTACCTACCGCCCCGTGGTTCGCATCGACATCGCCGTCGACGGGGATCCCAATGATTCGATCCAGGTGTGGGATGGCAACGACTGGCAGACCCAGGCAAGCGAAGCCTGGTGGCTCCAGAGTGGTCCCTACACCCCCGAGGGATATCGCTACCGGGTGATGGACGCGTCCGGCACCGGCTTTTTCATCGAGCCGGGCCAGGGGCAGTTCGATGATAGTGGCACCGGTGATAACGCCTATACCTACGTAACGCAGCACAAGGAATCTGAAGGCGATGGGGATATGCCACAGCAGGGAAGCTGCTGCAACGCCGATCATCGCCAGGGCCCTGAGCAGTTTATCAACGGCGAGTCGGTTGACGACGACAACATCGTGCTCTGGTATGTGCCTCAAAGCGAGACGATCACAACGTGGCAGGTGGACCAGGGCCTGGCCGACGCTCAATACTGCTGGACCGACAACACCAGCACGACCTGGCCCTGCTTCTCTGGTCCCATGTTCGTGCCTGTGAATGCCTGCTCTGCTTACGACCTCAACTGCGATGGCATCATCGATACGGGAGACATCACCGAGGTGGCCAGCCATTGGAATTGCCGTATTCTGTCGTCGACGTGCTACGTTCCCGAGTACGATTTTAACAACGACTGGGTCATAGATATCCAGGATGCTATGCGGGTGTCGGGCCGTTGGGGCTGTGTCCAAGGCCAACCCTGTTACAACTAAGAGGAAGATAACTCCAATATGACACAAGCTGCACAGTCCTCGGGTTGTGCAGCTTTTTCACCGCTCCGTTCCATGTCTGTGGTCTGCTCTTTCCCTCTTTTTTTCCCGCCTCGTTCTTTTTACTTCCCCATCATTTCTGATCGACGGGAGCAATCACCGGCAGACCCGAGAGGGCTCTTTCCGGCACATCGGGTAACCCGCTTTCATCGGTAAGGGCCGTCAAAAAGGCCACCAGGTCGGCGCGGTCCTGCTCGTCCAGATCAAAGCCCTTGAGCAGGGGATCTACGTTGGGGAAGTCGTGAGCCCGGCCCGCGCCTGCCGCGTAGAAATCTACCACATTCTCCAGGGCAGCAAAGGACCCATCGTGCATATAGGGTGCCGTGCGGGCGATATTGCGCAGAGTCGGAACCTTGAACGCGCCATACAAACCCCGTTCGTGGACGGCGGCGCGCCCTGGATCCTCGCTGTTCACACCGACGACCCGGAAAGTCTCCATGGCAAAGGTCGGTGGTTGGTGGCATTCGCTGCAGTTGGTACGCTGGGAGAAGAACAGGGCCATTCCCCGCTGTTGTTCCGGCGTCAGCGAGCTTTTTTCGCCAGCCACGAAACGATCGTAGGGGCTGGTATCGCTGATCAGCGATCGCTGGAAGGCAGCCAGGGCCCGGGTGGTATTCTCAAAGGAAATCGGCTCAGTCCCGCCAAAAACAGTGTTGAACATCTGGACGTAGGCTGGTATCCCCTGCAGCGTCGCCACGATCCGGTCCGGATCTGAGGCCATTTCATGGGGCAGGGTAAGGGGCAGACGAGCATGTTCTTCCAGGGAGCTTTCACGACCATCCCACAACAGGAAGCGATTGAAGCCGGTATTCCACAGGGTAGACACGTTGCGCGGCGGCGCTCCCGGTCGGGCGGGACTGACGGGTTGTCCATTGCTGAAACCCAGTTCGGGACGGTGGCAGGTGGCGCATGACATTCCGCCACTGTCCGAAAGGATAGGTTCAAAAAAGAGCTGCCGGCCCAACTCGATTTTTTCCGCCGTGGGCGGATTTTTGACAGCGCCCTCCGGGGGCGGCCAGGCCGCTGCCGGCGTCGGCGATGGGGCTGCTGTGGGCAGCAGTATGGGTTCCTCAGAAACGGTTGCTTCTGGTGGCGGTTCCGGGGGGATTGGAGAAGGAGGCCCGCAGCCAGCCATCAATACAACGGCGGCTGTTACTGCCATCAGAATCAGCCGCTGTCGCAGGAAGATCGCAAATCGAGCGAACTCAGACAGCCCTGTGGTTCTGCGAGGGCAGGATATCACAGACCCCAACTGCCAGCGGCAGGTCTTTCCCCTGTGTGTTCATGGTTGTGAGAGTCCATTGTGCACCTTTGAGCAGATTCAACAAAGTGGTTGCATCTGCGGTCAGTTTGATACCAATCTGGCCCGCCGGAGCATCCACTACCAGGGAGCCATCGCTGCGCGTGAGGCCAGCGGCCTCTGGTACATTACCTGAGATCGACTTCAAGCCATCCTGGGCGTCACCGCCATCGATAGCCTGAATCTGGATCACCGGGTTTTCGCCGCTGGCCCGGTCAACGGTCCAGGTCAGCATACTCCAATTGCTCGGAATCTTCAAATTACTCAGCGCGACTCTGAAGGTGACATCCTGGTGAATGGTGAGGGCGCCGGCATTGTTGCTCGTGGTGATCGAAACGTCTGCGGCACTGCCATCATCCCAGATGGCGCCCACCGGGCCGGCCACGATGCCGTCGGAGGTGCCCATTGGGGGTGAGCCATTGCCCTGCCAGGAACCTGCACCATGAGTACCGCTCAATTGCGTGTCGATATCTGTCGCCGATGGCAGGCCATCGATCACATCGTCGGCGCTATGGCTGCTACGACTGGAAACGGCGACGTCCAGCCGATCCACAATCTGTTTTCCAACGCTGCCGACCGTGGTCATGGTGCTGGTCAATCGCTGCCAGAAACCACTGGTGAGAATGTCAGGATCGAAACCCTCCACATCCTTTATGGTGCCCTCGTTCTGCTGTCCCGATCCTGAGGTAGCCTGGTTGTGCTGTCCCTGTGTGGTGCCGATGTTGTATTGCCCTGGCCCGGAGATGCTCTTGTTCTCCTGGCCAGGTCCCGACCCTCCAGCCGTATTCTGCTGTCCTGCATTCGAGCCCACATTGGTCTGGCCAAATGAATCGCCCTGGTTGTGTTGCCCTGCGCCGGTGCCGCTGTTTTCCTGGCCATAGCCGGCTACAGCGTGGTTATACTGACCCTGAGCGCGACCACGGTTGTACTGTCCGGGACCCGCAATGGCGTAGTTGTATTGCCCTTTTTCCCCTGTGTTGAGCTGTCCGATATTTCCACCAATATTGCGCTGCCCGAATCCACTGGCGTTTTTGATATCCAGGGCCCCTTGGCCACCGATATCGCACTCCAGCTTAAGTTGTTGAAGGTGCAGGGTGGGGCGATCGGCAAAGTCCGGGGACCCGTCGGTCAGTGCGCCGTTGATCATTCGTACGTCAGCCAAAACGTGGTCACCGGATGGGTCGAAGGTGCTGAAGCCGGTAGCATGCGCCAATTGGGCCACCGAGCCGTCGATGGCCACTGTTTCGCCCGTATCGTCTGTGACGAATTGGGCGAGGGCTTCAGCCGAAAGGCTCTGCACGCCGACGGCGCTGAGAGGCGCATCGAGAACGGCACCCAGTGCCCACACATCGCTTTGATCAGCATTGGCATAGCTGGTATGAAACAGGGCTACA
The DNA here is from genome assembly GCA_034717495.1 of Chloroflexota bacterium. Taxonomy (NCBI): domain Bacteria; kingdom Bacillati; phylum Chloroflexota; species Chloroflexota bacterium. The sequence continues at coordinate 58,589 of JAYELL010000053.1, forward strand.
TACTGATAGCGGCCCAGGTCTGCATTTTCAAGACGGTATCGCCAGGTTTTCACCACCCCATCATATGAGGTGGCAGCGATTTGGACGGGCGTTATGGACACACCGCCGTCCCGGGCGAACCCCCGCACGGAGCAAACCGGTTCAGCGCCTGCCAGATCGCTATCCGCCAAGGCGACGCCGGCCTCGGTGAAGGTTGCCTGGAAAAGAATGGTCGCCGTGACCGTTGAGTCGCCGGCTCGATCTATCTGGCTACTCTCCAGGTAATCGACCAGATTTTCGATGTGCTGGCCATCCCCGACCGGAAAGGCGGCAACATCCAGATAGCCGTTGAGCAAGGGGAGCGGCTTCAGTGCCGCCAGGGCCAGGCCGCGGAAGAAAGAGCGATCGTGCAGGGGCTGGGACGCTCCCTCCGAGATGACTGTCCAGAAGCGTGAGACAAACCAATGGGGTGCCAGTGAAATCAGACGGTCGATGGTATCGCTCAGCGCGACATTCTCCCGCACCCAGGTGACCTGTTCCGGCACCATCCAGAGCCATGAACGCATGATGTTGAGGCTTCGCCTGGAGTCTCCCTCGGGATTATCCTGCTCGGCGACAGGCCAGGCGGTCTGCCAGGTAAAGTTGTCCCGCCACAGGTTCAGCAATCGGTCCCTGTTGGCCCGCCAGGTCGCGGCTTTTACCGGGTCTCCAGCCAGCGCGGCCAACTCGGCATAGCCCCACATGCCCGCGATCCAGCCATTGAGCAGCCACATCTCCTTCACGATGCGATCGTCGAAGTCGCCGTTGGCTGCGTTCTCCATGTCGGTCACGATGCCCGATCCATCGATGTCGGCGAGCAAAGAGACGGCATCCCGACCCAACGTCGCTGCATATTTCCAGGTGGCATACACGCCCACCGGATTGAAACGCCAAATGAACTGATACAGGCTTCCCGTACCCTGCACGTCCGCCATGCCCGCATCGTCGGGGATATCGGCCCAGTTGCGGCTTTCACCCGCGTTCCAGGCAATCTGGGCCCATGCGCTTGGGCTGTGATTCTGCCATTCCGTATCAATGAAGTTTTCCAGGTCTTGCTGAAGGGGGGAACTCACGTACTCGAAGGCTCGCAGCAGCGCCGCCAGCCATGGTCCCGGCTCGCGGTAATACTCGGTCAAACGGGGATAGATGAGGGCTGAATTGTCCCATTCGCCCTGCTGCAGACCCTGGGCCAGGTAGCCGGGGCGCAAATGCTGCCCCGCGACCAGGGTCGAGATTTCCTGGTCCAGCAACGCCTGGGCACTGAGCTCCACCGGGTCATAGACGGCTGGCTGGCTGGCGAAGAAGGCCACCCGGGGGGCTTCACCGATATCCGCGGAAGACCAGAAGAGCAGCGAATTTCTGGCCAGCATGAAGACCCCGTTGTTTATCGGCACTGCGGGCGACATCAGGCCTGCCTGGCCGTAGACGCCATCCTCGCCGCCAAATACCACCCGTGTATCCCGGGCGCCGTAGGAACTATCGTAGCCGGGAGCCTTGAGTCTAAAACCGTTCTCGTTGTCGTAGGCATGGTGGTGTTCCAGGGTGTCAGTGCTGTTGGTTATATCGGCTGAAACATATCTGCGGTCCAGAATCAGCCGCGAGTGGATCGTCGTGCCTGCAATCGAAAGGGCGGCAGGCTCATCGGAGGCCTCGAAGAACTCGGGAATCGGCCAGACGTGAGACGTGCCGATGTTCCAGGCGCATAGGTAACTCCTGGGAATATACCGCGTGCCCTTCGTCTTGAGGAACAAGTAGACCGTGCCGCTGCCATCGACCACTGGCGGGTAGCGGCTGCTGCCGCTGTGGGTGCCATGCCATGAGAAGGGCGGCTTTTCATCCTGACCGTCACCATCCAGATCCCATTCGGCGAAGGATAGATCAGCCGGATTCAGAAGATGCAGCGAAACCATCTGAGGGTTGTCCTCAAAGACCTGTACCGCCGAGGGAATGGTCACCGGCTGGCCATCGTACCCCGTCAGGGTCGCCCCCTGGTTGAGGTCGTAGGTGGTGGCGCCGGCGGGCCAGGGGCCGGTCTCGCTGCCTGATTGATACATCCAATCGCCAGGCGCTGCAGGAAGGTTTTCCACCTGGCCATCGGTGAGGATATCGTTTTCGATGTGGATCTGTGAATAGTTTTCGCGAACGTTGTAGGCACCGGGGACAAAACTGCCGGAGCGGTAGTTGCCCAGGGCTTTCGTTACGAAGAGTAAGTCAGCGTCCTCAGCCAGGACGGTTGCGAAACCGATGGCCAGGTCCCCGGGCAGCTTGCCCGAGATCGCCAGTTGTGCGCCGTCGTTGGGGTTGATTTTGTAAACGAAGTTGTCCCACGAGACGGCGAATATGGCCGAACCGTCCGATGCGGCGGCGGGGGACTGGGTGATGGGTCCGCCGGTCCCGCTGCTCCAGATTGCACCACCGTTGCTGTCCAGGCCATAGATGTTGCCATCCCGGCAGGCTGCGACCACCACCGTCTGCGTGCCGGTATCTACCACCAGGGGGGTTGCCTGGAATCCCCCCTGAGCCTCGAAGTGCCAGAGCTCGGAGCCGTTTGTCACATTCAGCGCGTAGAGCCGCCGATCCATACAGGGCACGTAGAGCACACCAGCCTCAAGGGTGGGTGTGGCGCAGGGCAAGGCGGTCGCAAAGAGCCAACTCAGGCCGCCGGAACTGACATCGATGGCATAGAGGCCACGGGATGTGGCAACGTACACGAGCTGTCCATCGGTGATGGGCTGCGTATCGGGCGTGATATAGGGCTCAAACTCCACGTACCATTGAACAAATAATTGTCCGAGTGGCAGGCCGGCGGGCGTGTAACTGGTCCTCTGGTTGTTGGCAAATGCGGTTGTCCAGGTCATAAGTTCTGCAGCGCCTCCATATTTGAAGCGATCGTCGATACCTCATTCGGGCTCAGCACGCGATGGTAGATGGCCACAGCCTGAATGTTGCCCACAAAGAATGCTGTCGAGCCGTTCATTGTGCCGATATAACATTCAGACGCCCCTGTCCATTCGCTGGAAATGGGTGCGCCATCGCGCAAACCATCCCGGTAGGGCTGGTTGCCCGCCAGCCCGATATTCCCCCGTTCATGTTGCGGCGGCTGAATCTGGAACTCGAAGCCATAGCTGTATGTGGCCACTCCGTTGTAGTTGTTGGGTCTGATGCCGAAGTACTTGCCCCAGTGGAAAACCCCGATCAGGCTCGTTCCAATCCCCGCATCGGAGAATTGAACCAGGAGGGAGAAGTTGCCCTTAAGGTTGATGCCTGTACGCAAATATTCGCTGCCGGAGAAGGCCCAGCCGGTTACTCCATTCCAGCCAGGCCATCCCATCGGGTTGAGCAGTTTGTCGTTGCCACTGAGATCGTTGAGGCTGGCGGCGAAGCTAGTGGCCTGCACGGCCTGCCAGGCCGCGGTGCATCCCTCGATTGCGCCATCGTCGTCCCACCATCTGAACAACCGGGTCCCTCCGGAAGTGACCGGCGTTGTTGCTACCACGGGCCAAACAGATCTTTGCGAAGCCAGGACAGGTCGAATCATAGTACTATCACATCAATATGAGAATGGCATGACGCCAACAGCATCATGCAACGAACCACCCGATTTCTTTGATTGGAATTTCGATGCGCCAGCGTCCTCCGAGCATCGTACCCAGACAAATGATCAACAGTGTAATGCAGCAATGGTTCGTCAGGGTCGTCCCGGCCGGATTCGCCAGCATCGACCATGCGAGGGTTTTGAGACGGTTTGAAGGGATCCTGTCTTTACGATCAGTTTCCTGACATAACTAAGGATAGCAAAGAAGGCCGAGCTTGTCAAATGAATGTGACTTGGGTCATTTTGCAGCTAAACCGGTGGAATTCGACACCCCACTGATGTAGTTGCGCAGGCTGGAATAGCGCCAGGCGACCCATATCCCATTTGGTGAAGAGCATCGGAGTGGAATTCACCATTACCTACGGTTCTTGTTTGAGGGGCGAAACGGTCTGGGGATGCTCCACCAGTGGCGCCAGGTCATCCCTGGATCCTTCGGCCATAGGGATGCCGACGCGGTATGCCGCAGATGCTATGGCGTGGGCGGAAACGGGTCCCGCCATCATCAACAGGATGATCAGAAGCAGCGCCTTGGCCCATCCCAGGGGTGTCCAGAAGGCCGCAGCAACCAGCAGCAACACCACGCCAAAGACCCCGACTTTGCCAGTTGCGTGCAGCCGGGTGTAGGCATCGGGAAACCGAAGGTAGCCCAGGATGCCTACCACCGAAAAGAAGGTGCCGATAACCACGACGACGATGGTAAGTAGTTGTAGTGTTTGGTCCATGTTTACTTGTATTACTATGTCATGGCATCTTGACATCGTGACATGATTTAGAACATCTGCTCATCTGCTACATACTTGGCCAGGGCCAGGGTGCCGATGAAGCCCAGGGCTGCTAATCCCAGAGCCACATCGATGTAGATGCTGTCTCGTAGAATCAAGGCAACCAGGATCACCACGGCCAGCATGAGCGTGGTCACCAGATCGGTGGCAATGAGGCGATCGATTACATCCTCCCCGCGCCAGACGCGCCAGACAGCAATGGCGATCATGACGATGTGGATGACCAGGGCGGCATGCAGTACGACGATAAGGATGGATTCCATGAAAGGGTGTCCTTCTGGCTGTGTTTTACGGAATGATCTTATCCAGCAGTTCCCGTCGCATTTCCTGTGCGTCGGAGATATTCTCTTCGGTCCGGCTTGTATCGAGGCAATGGGTGTACATGATGCCATCCCCATCGATTTCGACCACCAGCTCTCCGGGCGTCAATGTAATGGCATGGGCACTAAGCGCCATGTTCAGTTCCGTATCGTTGACACAGGGAATGGCGATGATACCTGGATGAATCGGCAATCGGGGATCCAGAACGATACGGGCCGTCTGAATGCCGCTGGCTACCAGGTCAAAGATCAATATGGCGATGTAGCGGACCAGCGAGACGCCCGCGACCAGCCAATCCCGCAGGCTGGCATTGCGGCGTCTCGGCCGCCACAGGGCGATGATAATGCAGGACATCAGCAGCCCAAGCAGGATGTTGCCGGGGCTGAAATTCGAGGTGAGCGCCAGATAGGTGAGTGTAAACAGCGCTATCAAGATGAGGTAGCTCATGGTTAACCTCCCAGAACTGCCCGGATGTAGATACCTGGATCGCCCAGCCACGTGCTGGCTTCTTCTGCAGCTCGAACCAGTGGTTGAGCCCAAATGCCCAGAACCAATACGCAGCCGATCAGGAACGCAGGTGCGATCAGGCGATCACCCGCGGGTGGACACTCAACGTCCACCTCCGATGGGCTTGCTGCCTTTTGCCACCAGATGCGATTGAACGCTCGGACCGTGTAGATCAGGGTGAGAATGCTGGCCAGGCCAATCAGTAACAGCGACCAATCGTAGGCTCCATCGATACCACTGCCAAACAGCAGCATCTTGCTGATAAAGCCGTTGGTCGGCGGGATGCCCGACAGGGCCAACCCCCCTATGAAAAACAGCACGCCGGCTGCAGGCAGCGATCTTCCTGCACCGGACAGGGTCTGAAAGGCGGCGGACTTGCCGGGCGTCCAACTGGCCACAAAGCCGGCGATCATGATCATGGCCGATTTTATCAGCGCGTGGTTGAAGGCGAAGACGATGGCCGCCATAAGGGCTGCTTCCGTTCCCCAACCTATAGCCACCGTGATGAAGCCAATCTGGGCCATGGAGGAATAAGCCAGCATGCGTTTGACATCGTTGGTGCCAATGGCCGAAAGGCCGCCGAAAATCACACCAGCCACGCCCAGAACGATCAGGAAGCTGCGTATCTGTGGCGCCTGGGCCACGAACAACAGGGTGGTCATTCGCAGAAAGCCGTACACGCCGAGCTTGCCAACGACCGATGACAGAACGGCGCCAACGGCGGTCGGTGCCGTCATGTACAGATCGGGTTGCCAGAAGTGAAAGGGGAAAATCGCACTCTTGACCATAAAGGCGGCGAAAAGCAGTGCGATGGCAGGCATCAGCAACAGACGGTTGCCCTGGGTACTGATCTGTGCCGCCAGATCGGCCATGTTGAGCGTACCGTAGGACACATACAGGGCTCCAATTCCCAGCAGAATGAAAAAGGAGGCCAGTAGACTGAGGTACATGTACTTGTAGGCTGCCTCGGTGCTGCGTTGGTGGTCCGCGATAGCGGTCAGCACAGATCCCGAAATCAGCACAAGCTCGACAAAAACGTAGAAGTTAAAGAGATCACCCGTCAGGATAGCACCTGTCAGGCCTGCTGCGAGCATCAGGAACAGCACGTAGAAAGCGGGATAACGAACCACGCTGTCCCTGGAACCAATGGCATAGACGATACCCATCACGACGACCAGCTGGATCATGACCACAAAGATAGCTGCCAGAAGATCGGCTATCAGGGTGATGCCGAAGGGCGCCGGCCAATTCCCTGACTGGAAGACCAGCGGCTGATCAGTTCGCCACACGACGGCGAACAACAGAATGCTGGCGAGCAAAGATGCACTCATGGCAATCAGCGACCATGTGGCCTCGCGGCGGTTGTTTTTGCGCAGCAGCAATGCTATCGCCGCGCCGACGAACGGTATGAAAATGGGTAATAACAACAGATGACCGGTCATGATTGCTCGGGACTAATGTTTTAACCCGTCCAACTCGTCCATGTCGCTGGTGCCGTAGCGAGCGGAAATGATATAGAGCATGGACAGGACGAATGCCACGCTGCCCATGCTGATGACGATAGCTGTCAGAATCAGTGCTTGCGGCAGGGCACCGCTGCGCGTTCCCGGAACCGTGGAATAGGCGGGGCCCAGGGCATCATAGGCACCCGTCGACAGCAGAAAGAGATTGATGGCGTTGCCGATAATGATCAGGCCGATCACCGATCGGATGATGTTGCGGCGCAAGATCTGAAACATGCCGATGGCAAAAAGAGCGCCAATGGCCAGGGCGGTGAGCAGTTCCATTTGTCCATTAACTCCCTTGTATTTCTCCGATTTCCTGCAAGTCTTGCTCACTTTCTTCGTCCTGGAACTCCGGATGTCCCAGGGTACCCAACATGTAGGCGACGCTGCCGATGACTGTAATGAATATGGCCAGTTCAAAAATGAAGGAACTACTGATGTGGAAAGAACCGGGCAGGTGCAGGCCCACTAATTTGCCGTAGTCTTCGTTGCCCAAAAAACTACCGGTGAGAATGGCGGCAATCGCCCCATTGATCACTGCCAACAGTAGACCACAGGCGATGTAGAGCCCGGGTCGCACCCAGCGCAAGCGCCGCTGCGCCTCATCGAAGCCAAATACCACATACCACAATCCCATGGCCAGGCCTACGATCACACCTGCTGTGAAGCCATCTCCTGGTTGATCGTGGCCGAACATCAGATGGGTAGTGGCCAACACGATGGAGAGGGGCAATGTCACAAAAGCGGGCACCCTGATAAAGGACGACACTGGCAAACCGCCGATGCCAGAGGTTGGAAGACTCCTTATGGCCAACGGAATTATCGTTTGGCGCCAGCGGGTGTCGCCATGGGTGCGAGCGGCATAACGCAGCAGCGAATAGATTCCAAAACCAGCCATAGCGAAGACAGCGATCTCCATCACGGTATCCAGGGCGCGAAAGTCGACCACTACGGCGCCTACTATGTCGGTGGCGCCTGTCATGGCTTTGGCATTGGCCTCGTAAAAGGGCGTCACGTCACTCTCTCTCGGACGAGAGACCAGGGCAACCAGGGCAAGAATGGTGACGATCAGGCCCATCGCGGCGGAGAGCACCATGTCGCGCAGAACCTGGCCCCGCGCAATGCCGACTCGCCTTCGTAGATCCTGAGCCTGCCGACGTTGCAGCAGGGGAAGCCTGGTAAGGGCAAGTACCAGAATCACGACAGAAAGGATGTCAACCACGATCTGAACAAGAGCTACATCCGGTGCCGGCTCCAGTACTAGCAGAACAGCCATGCTTAACCCCGATGCGCCCAGGGCAAGGATGGCGTAGAAGTCGCGCTGCAGCACTACAGTTGCCAGAGAGGCCCCCACGATCAGAAGCAAGACAAAGAATTGTAGTAACCAGAACTCGAATTCAACTGTGGACCCCAGCGGCCCAAGCTCGGAAGTGTTTGGAAGCAGACGGAGGCCGCCGAACAGCCCTGTCAACAGGGCGGTACCGGCGATCACGATCGCCATGTAGGTGCGCAGATGGCCCTGTTGCATTCTTGTTGCCCAATAGGCAAGCTGGTCGATGGCGGCCATTACCCATGCGTAGATAGTGTCAAAACTGAACCAGGCCGGCGCGCGATTCTGAAAGCTTCGCACGCTGTCACGAAACAGGAAGAGCAAGAACCCAAGGGAAATAGCCACACCGGAGAGCAGCAATGGCACGTTGAGGCCGTGCCAGAAGGTCAGCGACACCTTGACGGGCGCCCCGAACGCATCTGTGGCGGCATTGGCGAGCAACATGGCTTCTTCTTTGGGCCCAGGCAGAAGTCCGATGATCAGGGAGAGTGAAGCCGGGATCGCCGGTGCCAGCAGCATGGCCCACGGCGCTTCGTGGCCATGGATGGTGGGATCCTTCGGTTTGCCTATGAAGGTGTCCCACACCAGCATGCCTGCCTGGGCAAGCATGAAGGCGCCGGCAAACACCACGGAGGCTGTGAACAGTTGCGAGACAATCGGCGGCAAAGATGGATGCAAGGAGCTGGCCAGCAGGGTCTCTTTGGCCAGGAATCCAAACATGGGCGGCAGACCGGCCATGGAAAGCGCGGCGATGAAGGCAATCACAAAGGTGTAGGGCATGACCCTGGCCAGGCCGCCAAGCCGGCGCAGATCGCGGGTGCCTGTTTCGTGGTCGACGATGCCTACGACCAGAAAGAGGGCGCTTTTGTAGAGTGCGTGGGCCGAAACGCCGATCACCAGCGCCTTGAAGCCAGATGCATCATCCTGGCCAATCAACATCATCAGGATGCCCAATTGGCTGATGGTGGAGTAGGCCAGCAGGGCTTTTAGGTCGTTTTGTTTCAGGCCAAGGTAGGCGCCGACAACCATGGCGATCATGCCCACAATGGTCAGCAGCCAGAACCACGCCTCGGTGAAGCCCAGGGATGGATTCATGCGCGCCATCAAAAAAATCCCAGCCTTGACCATGGTTGCCGAGTGCAGGAAGGCGCTGGCAGGCGTTGGTGCACTCATTGCACTGGGCAGCCAGATATGAGCCGGAACCTGGGCACTCTTGGTGAATGCGCCGAAGGCGACAAGGGCGAGCATTACGGGGTAAAGGGCGCTGCTTCGCAAGATGTCGCCGCTGTTGAGAATGGTGACCATGTCGGTGCCGCCGGCGACATAGCTGACAAACAGCAGTCCGGCCAGCAGGGCAATACCACCACCGCCGGTGATGACCAGTGCCTTGTATGCGCCCCTCCTGGCCTCCTCAGAATCAGTTTTGTATGCGATCAGAAGATAGGATGTGATGCTGGTTCCTTCCCAGAATATGAAAAGGGTAATGATATCTCCCGACATGACAAGGCCCAGCATGGAACCCATGAAGAGAAGGATGTAAACGAGAAAGCGCCAGGCTTCCTGGTCTCCCTTGAAGTACTGGCCGGTGTAAATGATGATCGAGATGCCGATGAATGTGACCAGCAAGGCAAAGAGCATGCCAAGCCCGTCCAGGTAGAAACCCAAGCTCAGACCCAGGGACGGAATCCAGGACACCTGCCATATGAGGATTTTCCCTGCGTTGATTTCCGGAAGCATCAGAAGCAGGATGATGAAGGCCGCGAGGGGGGCCAGGGACAGCAGCCAGCTTTGTTGTGAAATGGTCAGTCGGCGATTGAGACGCGGAAGTCCAAAGAGGGCTGCGACACCAGCCGCGGCAAATATGATGATCAGCGGCAGCATCAGGATCGGGGACAAGAATCACTCCGGCCGCGTGTGTTCATTGCTCGTGCTTGCGTGAAACATACAACTAAAAGTATACCATGGGTAATCGATTTGCAACAAGGGAATTGCAAGGAAAAAGCAGTCCAATTTATGATCGAAGTTGGACTGCTTCTGCCAGATCCCCGCGGGCCCCTCCGGGGTGCAGGCGAAGGCGGGTGTCCGTGGGCGTTTGCCGCGGAGTTTGCATCCTCAGATGCGAAAGGAGTCTGGCCAAGTCCCGAGACTGGCCCAGTCTGGTCTGACGGGTTGCGGAATTCGCTACCTACCGGTAGATCTCACTATCGGGATGAAAATCCAGCCAGGCCCAGTCGAAGGATGAGATATAAGGGATCGGCAGCAAGGCTTCTTCCTGGAGCTCGCCTTGCAGGCCCAATCCGTTGAGCAAACGCCATTGGCTGCCGGTTTCCCCATCCACCAGGGTCTCACCATCATCAGTCAACGACAGGGTCAATACTTTCTCGTCAACCTGTCGGAGATAGGCACGAATGTCGCGGGTATCCCTGTCAGCAATGACGGCGACCGGGAACGGCCCGACGAAGTCGTTGACAATCCCTTGCCGAACGAGTGCCCTGAAGTCGAATGCCTTGCTGTGCTCGCCAAGAACGATACCCGCAACCCAGTTGCCGGAAAGAGGCTCTGTTCGGGAAAAACCTCCACTCTTGCCAGTTGTCATGGCCAGCGTCTCGGGGTGTTGGCTCTTCCAGGTGTCCCACGGCACGATGGCGGCGGCAATCAAATCGAGGGTCGTGCCTTTGAGAGGGCCTGCGATGGCCTGCCCCCACACCTGGCTCCAGACGCTGCCTGTTTGATGATCGAACCAGGTCATGGCATTCATGAATAGGCCGCCCTGGTTGCCGAAAACGAAGATTTCTCCGTCGATTGTCCGGTCATGCACGATGCCGGTATAACAAAGAGGTCACCATGTTACCAGGATAGGCCTGCCACCCAACTCGTCGTTGACCATTTCGCGGCTGTTAAGGGGGCCTATGGCATAGGCCTTGGCATCGCCGTTGATCTCGACACCGATGACCAACTCATCGTCGTCGTAGGGAGCCTGTTCTGCTGCCACGAACTCCGGTTCGTAGACCGGTCGGATGGCGTCCCGGCTCAGCAGCTGACTCCAGCGATACTCGCCGTCGCTCAACTGATTGCTGGGGGGTGGCAGCGCATCAGGGGTTGGCGTGACAACGAGAAGACGCTCCTCTTGCGGATTCTGCTGCAAAGATTCACCGGTGGCAACTTCTCCCACCGGTTCTGAAACCGACGCTGCGGCACATGCTGAAATCACAAGGGATGCGATCGCCAGCCCCGCTATCCATTTCCACTTTCCAGACATAGCACGTTTCTCCAATCAACTATCATGATGCGCTTCCTTCTCATCCCATGATAGTTGAAAAGGTGCTATTGGTCGGTAAAGGCGCCTACACGGAGGTGCCATCCAGGCAGGGGAGTCGGGAAAGGGGGAGGCCTCATCAGGAGTCCAGCAACGGCAGGATCTCCTCCAGCGACTCCACGAAGTATTGGCAAAGACTGCGTGTTCCGCTCTCCAGGATGTTGCCGCCCGCGATGCCGATCGTCGGAAAGCCGGCCAGTCGAATGGCGCAGACGCCAGCACCACTGTCTTCGATGCCGACGATGCTGTTGCGGTTTTCGAACGGCATGCCCAGTCCCACGCGTGCGGTTTCAGCATACAGCCATGGGTGGGGTTTGGGTGACAGCTCCCCGAGGGTGCCAACCTGCCCCGGTCGCAGGGGGAATCCTGCGGTGATGATAGAATCGTAGAAATCCCGTGGATCGCCCAAATCCATGGCGCGAAAGGCCGAGAGAATCTCCGGGTATGCCTTTTCATAGAGCCCCGAGGTTACCAGGCCGATCTTGATACCGCGGGCCTTCAAAGCCAGGAGGAACTGTTTGAGCCCCGGCGTGGGCAGAAAGGCATCCCTTCGCCCATCACCCGCCAGGATGGCTTGCATCTCCCTATGGGTATGCTCGAAGTAGAGGGTTCGGGCCACCTCAAGAGCCTGGTTGGGACAGTATTTGTCCAGGCAATACTGCAGATGCTCCGACACACTGTGCCCTGAAACGAAGGGCAGGTCCGCGTTCTCCAACTCAAAGGAAGGATTGCCCAGAAGGCTTGCTGTGGTCTGTTCGATGATCCAGATCCAGAAATCCTCGCTGCGCACGCTGGTGCCATCCAGGTCCATGAGAACCGCCTGGACGGGTCGCTCCAGGCCAACAGGGTGAACGGGATAATAGGCCGGATATCCCAGCGCTGACCTGACATATGCCAGGGTGTGATCTTCGAAAGCGATGAATTCAACCCGCCGGTCGCCGGTCGCAAGTATCGCTTGAACACCCTTTTCAGCGATGGCGAAGGTGCCATCGCTGGAACGCGCCAAAGGGATGAGGTCGGAATCCTCTGGGAGTGACCCAAGGCCAGGAATGCTGAGCGGGCGTTTCAAAACTGGCATGGCGGTTTCCTTGGCTATCTGCAAGGCGAAAGATCCTGTTGACTATAGCCGCGACCTCTTTCCTTGTCAAAAGAGGCACTTCCATCACTTCTTAACTGGCGTTACGCAGGCTGTTGCCGGTCTTTGCGAAGCACGCCGCAGGTGTCTGACCGAGTTCGGCTGACGCTCACCCTCTCCGGGTCGGTTCCCAGGGATGCTGCGCATCCACTCCGCTGATCCCGAAGATCACGGCACACTCAATATGACGCCTGTGACCCACCCCCCGGCCCCCTCCCAATCTGGGAGGGGAGGGGGCAATAAACTAGACTCCTGCACGTGGATTCGTACTATTGGAAATTACCGAGGCGATTCTGGAACGTTGACGTCGGGTGCTACTCCTGATAGAATGCGGAACCGGACAACATCGAGTTGCTTTTCAAAGGTTTTTCGTAGCAAAGGGAGTCGACAATGGCAGGCAAACCGAAAGTTTTCGTAACGCGCGTTATTCCGGAGGAAGGATTGTCGGCGATCAGGGAGCAATGCGATGCCGATATTTGGACCGGGGAACTGCCACCGGCCCGAGAGATCGTGCTGGAAAGGGTCAGAGGGGTCGATGGCGTACTTTCATTGCTGACCGACAGGATGGATACCGAAGTTATGGAGGCCGCAGGACCGGGCCTCAAGGTGATCAGTAACTACGCGGTCGGTTTCGACAACATCGACGTTGCAGCAGCAACCAGCCGGGGCATTCCAATAGGGAACACCCCCGGTGTGCTCACCGAAACCACGGCAGATTTTGCCTTTGCTCTGTTAATGGCGGCTGCCCGGCGCGTTGTGGAGGGAGATCGATATACCCGGGCCGGCAAGTGGCAGACCTGGGGCCCGACTTTGTTACTGGGCCAGGACGTGGCTGGAGCCACCCTTGGTATTATTGGCTTTGGCCGGATCGGCAGGGCGTTGGCACGACGGGCCACCGGGTTCGGGATGACCATCCTTTTCTACGATCCGCTCTGCGAGGATGATCCCTACGCTGTCGAGATCGGCGCGCATTGCACCGATCTCGACGCCCTGCTGCGCCGTTCAGATTTCGTGTCGATCCATACGCCCCTCAACGATAAGACCTATCATCTGATTGGCAGCGAAAACCTGGCGAAGATGAAGTCTACGGCTGCGCTCATCAATACATCGCGCGGCCCTACCGTCGATCACGATGCGCTCTTCGAGGCGTTGCGCTCAGGTCAGATTGGCTATGCAGCCCTCGATGTCACAGAACCGGAGCCGATCCCGCCCGACCATCCTCTGTTGACCCTGGAAAATGTGATCGTGGTGCCTCATATCGCCAGCGCCAGTGTAGCGACCCGCGGCAAAATGTCGGAAATGGCAGCTGATAACCTCCTGGCCGGCTTAAACGGTCAGCGCCTGCCGAATTGTGTCAATCCCCAGGTATACGGTTGACGGATCGTTTGCCGCGCGTGGGCGGTCATTCGAATCCTCATCACACCTGCGCCAGATGTTCACAGTTTCTTCACAGGTCTGTGGGACACTATTTCCAGAACGACGGATGCACTTTCTCAAGAGAAAGAGGGAGTGCTACAAAGAAAGGAGATAGTGATGCAACACAGACGAATTCCCATGGTGCTACTAACGACTTTTTTCGTCATCGCGTTCCTGGTCCTTGGCGCTTCGGCTATTCGCCAGGATGCCTGGACCGAGGGTTACATGATGGGCCAACTGGCTGCCGGTGGTGGTGATGGATCTATGCTGCCCTATGCCATGATGGCAGGGGGGCGATCTGGCTCCGGAGGGTTCGCTCTGCTCCTGGGCATCGGGCTCTTGTTTCTGCTCTTCATGGCTCTGGGAAAGGGCTTCCGCTACAAGGCAATGAAAACGGCGGGTGGTCCGGACGCAGAGAAATGGTTCAAACAGATGCACGAGCGCGGTTGGGGTAGGCCACCCTGGTGTTGGGAAGCCGAAGAGAAGCCTACGGTGGAACCTGAGTCAACCGAGCCGGGAGTCCCGGCCGACGTCGAGATCGTGTCAGAGCAGTAAATCGCTGCAAGGGGTTCCGATTGTGCGGCAACGCATGTAAACGAATCCCTTTGCCAACTGCCGGGAGCCGTGGTACAACAACCTCGACTCCCGGCAGATATCTATATTCCCGACGAAAAATCATGAACGCAACTATCCTCGTTGTAGAAGACGAACCAAAGATCGCCAAACAGGCTCGCGATTACCTTGAGCGCAGCGGTTTTCTCGTGCATGTTGCGGGGGATGGACTCATGGCACTGGCCCAGGCGCGTCACAGCCGTCCCGACCTGATCGTACTGGATCTGAATCTGCCCGGCATGGATGGGCTGGATGTCTGCCGTGCATTGCGCAAGGAATCGGATGTTCCCATCATCATGCTCACCGCGCGGGTCGAAGAGACTGATCGCCTGATCGGCCTGGAGTTGGGTGCTGACGACTATATCAGCAAACCCTTTTCACCCAGGGAACTGGTAGCTCGTGTACGGGCGGTGCTGCGGCGAGTGCGGGGCGGGGTGCACCAGCCGGGTCTTGTGCGGGCCGGAGGACTGGAAATTGATTTGAACGGCCACCGGGTGACCCGGGAAGGGGAAACGATTCCCCTTACACGGACTGAGTTTAATCTCCTGGCAACGCTTGCTCAGCATCCGGGTCAGACATTCAGCCGGGCCCAATTGCTGGACCGGCTTCATGGGGTGGCCTACGAGGGATTCGAGCGAAGCGTCGATGCCCACATAAAAAACCTGCGGCAGAAACTGGAGGCCGATCCAGCTGATCCTCGTTACGTGCTCACCGTTTACGGCATTGGTTACAAGTTCAGTGACATGGTGTAGTCGTGCCCTGGCATAAACAGCGGAACCATTGGTCGAAGCAACCCTGGAAACAGGATCGGCATGGATTCCCGCGATGGCGAAACACCTCAAGACGAACCCGCCGTCGTTTTTTCCTGCGTTTTCTTCTGTTCATGGCCTTCATGAGCATTCTGTTCCTGGGAGGCATGGCTGCGCTGGCATTTCTCTTCACCAGGTTGTTTGGCGGCGGAGATCAGGTCGCTATTCTTGTCTGGTTGAGCGCCTGCGGCCTTGCACTGATCCTGCCTCTTGTGGGCATCCTGTTCGCATCGACCGCGTTTCGCCGGTATGCTACGCCGCTGACCGATGTGATGGCCGCTGCCGACGCAGTGGCTGCCGGCGATCTAAGCGCCCGAGTTTCGGAAACAGGTCCGGGCGAATTCGGGCAACTCGCCAGGTCGTTCAATCACATGGCCGAGGAATTGGAACAGGAAAACCAACGAAGGCGAAATCTGACCGCCGACGTGGCTCATGAGTTGCGTACACCGCTGCAGATCATTCAGGGCAACCTGGAAGGAATCCTGGATGGCATTTATGAGCCGACCGATGAGCACGTGGGTGCAACGTTGGAGGAAACCCGGGCCCTGGCGCGATTGGTGCAGGATCTGCGCACCCTTTCCCTGGCGGAAAGTGGGGAATTGCCTATGGCATGGCAGGATGTCGAGGTGGGTGAGCTTCTGGAGGATGTCCGAACGAGCTTCGTCGGTCAGGCAGAAGCGGCAGGGGTTGACATTGAGGTGGTTACACATCCGGGTACGAGCGACTCCATCGATTCCCTGCGAATCATGGCTGATGAGGGGCGGCTCAATCAGGCCTTGAGTAATCTGTTATCCAATGCCTTGCGGCATACGCCAGCGGGCGGTAAGATAATCCTGGAAGCCATGGCTACGCCAGCGGCGGTCTCTATCAGGATTACCGATACCGGAGAGGGAATCCTGCCGGAGAATCTCCCCTATATCTTCGATCGCTTCTGGCGGGCGGATCCTTCCCGCTCCCACAGCAGCGGCGCTGGCAGCGGATTGGGCCTGGCGATTACCAGGCAGTTGGTGCAGGCCCACCGCGGGCAGATTTCGGTCACCAGCCGGGCAGGTGAGGGCACCACCTTTTTGATCGAGCTTCCCGCTGACGGGTCGATCCACTGACGATGTTCGTGAACTCCAGCCTGTGCTGAAGTGCCATGCATTCCCCATTCGCATCTGAGGATGCGAACTCCACACTGATCTTACTTACGAATTGCTCTCGCCCACCACCTCCGCGCCGTTGGTGGCGTGACAGATATAGATGTTGGGGGAAAGCCCGGTGGCTGTCTGGTAGTCCCGGACAACCAACTCTCCAAATTCCTCTGCAGTGTCCGAGTGAACCAGGGCCACGGCGCAGCCACCGAAGCCAGCGCCGGTCATGCGGGCCCCGAAGCATCCCGTCTGTCGCCGGGCGATCTCTACCATGGTGTTCAATTCAGGGCTGGACACTTCAAAATCATCCCGCAGGCTGGCGTGGCTGGCATCCATCAACCTGCCGAGTTCTACGGCATCGCCGGCCTGCATGGCCTCGACCGCTTGCAGCGTGCGGTCGTTTTCCGTAATCACATGCTGGGCTCTTCGACGGGTCAGATCGTCCAGTTCGTCGGCTCGGGCTTCGAACTCGATCAGGGAAACATCGCGCAATGCCGGCACGCCGAAGAAGCGGGCTGCCGCCTCGCACTGGGAGCGCCTTTCATTATAGGCAGAGTCCACCAGGCCGCGGCGGGTGGCTGTGTCCAGCACTACCACGGCGGTGTCTGGCGGTAAAGGGACAGCGGTCGATTCCAGCGACCGGCAATCGATCAACATGGCGTGGTCCTGTTTACCCGCAGCGGAGATCATCTGGTCCATGATGCCGCAGTTGACCCCCACCCACCGGTTCTCTGCCAACTGGGCCAGCGTCGCCATGGGGGCCGCTTCCCAGGGAAAGCCGGAAACCTCGGAAAAGGAGCGTGCCGTAGCCAATTCAAGAGCAGCCGACGAGGAGAGGCCTGCCGCGCGAGGAACATCGCCCGTTAACACCCCTTCCCATCCCATGAGTTCATAGCCATTTTCCTGCAGGGCCCAGGCGACTCCCTTCGGGTACTCGAGCCAGCCATTGCCCTGCACCAGATTATTGAGGCTAAAGCCATCTTCGACGTCAAAATCCAGGGAGGCGAGTTGGACACGGTCGTCGGTGCGTGGCCGGAGAGCGATCCAGATGGCCCGGTCGATGGCCATGGGCAGAACGAATCCATCGTTGTAGTCAGTGTGTTCGCCGATCAGATTTACCCTGCCTGGCGCGCGTACGACCGCAGCTGGCGCTTCTCCGAATCGTTGCACAAAGGCCTCGATAACCTGTTGCTGCCAGTTCATGAATTTTCCTTTTCCGGAGTCAGTCGGTGTAGCCAGTGGGATGAGCCTGATGCCAGCGCCAGGCGCTCTCGACGATGTCGCGCAGATCAGGATGCTGGGGATCCCAGCCCAATTCCCGCCGTACCTTTTCGCTGCTGGCGACAAGCACAGCTGGATCACCCGGACGCCTGGGTCCAATCTCAGCCGGAATCGCATGGCCGGTAACCTGACGCGCCACCTCGATCACTTCTTTTACGCTGAATCCCTGGCCGTTTCCAAGATTGTAGGTGCGGCTGCCCTGATCGAGCGCTTCCAGCGCCAGAATGTGCGCCTGGGCCAGGTCCAGGACATGCACGTAATCGCGGACGCAGGTGCCGTCGGGCGTGGGATAGTCATCGCCAAAGATCACGATCTTATCACGTTTCCCCTGGGCTACCGAGAGTACCAGTGGAATGAGATGAGGCTCCGGGTTGTGGTCCTCTCCGCGCTCGGCGGAAGCGCCACAGGCGTTGAAATAGCGCAGAGCTCCATAGCGCAATCCATAGACTCGATCCAGCCAGTAGAGAAAACGCTCGAGAATGTACTTGGATTCGCCGTAAGGGCTGCCGGGGATGATCCGCTCCTGCTCGTCGATGGGCATGCGCTCTGGATCGTCGAAGAGATTGGCAGTAGAGGAGAGGATGAAGCGGCGCACATCGTGTTCAACCGCGCTCTGCATAAGATTCAGGCCATTGGTGACGTTCTCGCCGATATAGAGGAATGGCTCTTCCATGGACTCGCCCGGCAATGTGTGGGAGGCGAAGTGCATGATTGCCTCAGGCCGGTGTTTGGCCATCACCGAGTCCACCAAGGCGCGATCTGCCAGGTCGCCCTCCACGAACACTGCATTGGGATGCACGGCTTTTCGATGGCCCTGATAGAGGTTGTCCAGGACGATAACCGATTGGCCCTTGCCGACAAGCTGTTCCACGACGATGCTGCCGATATAACCGGCACCGCCTGTCACCAGAATTATCATACGAGTCTCCTTCGAATCTCCTTGTGTGGCTTCTCATAGATTATCCACCAGCTTTGCAGCGGGGTCAAATAGCAGGTGGCCCCAATTGTCACGGAGGATTCCAAGCGGCTACTGCCAAGGGCTACGGGAATTCATCCTGAGTGAGCGCCAGCTTCTCTCACTGTTCTTTTTGGCAAAACAAAATGAACCACGCGCTTTTGATAAGCTTGGAGCGAAAGAACTATTCGGTTATACTGGGGAAGAGAAAGTCCTTTACATCAGTATGCGAGGTAGTGATATGGAAATTCCTATGACTGCAATAGAAATGACAGGCACAGTTGATGAGCATAGTCAGCTAAAACTGGACGGTTCCCTTCCGTTTTCCGGCCCCAGGCGCGTAAGGGTTATAGTTTTGTCACCGCTGGATGATGAAATAGGTGAGATTTCGTGGCTGCAAGTGGCATCGCGTAACCCTGCATTTGCATTCCTGGCTGAGCCAGAAGAAGATATTTATTCCATAACTGATGGGGAACCATTCAATGACGAAGTATAAAGTCGTACTTGTGCCTTTTCCATTTGATGATTTGTCCAGCAGCAAGGTTCGTCCAGCGGTGTGTCTGACTGAACCAATCGGTCAATATAGGCATGTAGTCTTGGCGTTTATCACAAGCCGGATTCCAGAAGAAATATTGGCAACCGACATCTTGATAGCAACTGATGACGAAGATTTCGAGACTTCAGGTTTACGAGTTTCATCAACCTTGCGTTTGCATCGTATGATGACCGCGACTGTCAATATCATCCAACGAGAATTGGGACAACTACCTGAGACAAAGCAAGAAATCGTAAAAAGCAGATTGAGAGCATTGTTCGATTTGCAGTAGTCGGGGCAAATACAGTGCATCCCAATTCGGGAAAGAAGTGGCGATGGCAGGTAAAAAACGACCACTTGTAATACCTGGAAAGCCCAGACCCTACGTGATGGCCCATCGGGGCAACAAGGTCGTTTGCCCGGAGAACACCCTGGCTTCCTTTCGTCAGGCCCTGGCCGACGGCGCCGATATTATCGAAACCGACCTGCATCTCACGGCGGACGGGGTTTTTGTCTGCATTCATGATGCCACAGTGGACCGCACGACCGACGGCACTGGGCCGGTAGCGGGCATGACCCTGCCTCAGCTTAAGACCCTCAGCGCTTTTTATAACATGCCTGGCTTCGAAGCAGAACGTGTCCCCGCCCTCAGCGATCTGGCGGCGATCCTTCCCGAAGACATTCCTCTGGCTCTGGAGCTGAAGACAGATCGTTTCCTGGAAAAGGATGTCTGTTGCCGGTTGGCCGATCAGCTGGCAGCGATGGGTTTGAGAGAGCGCACGATCGTGCTTTCCTTTAGCCTGGACCGATTGAAAACTGTGCACAGTGTTGCCCCGGATATTCTCTTCGGTGTCATCACCCTCTCCGGGGTGTGGCCCGATCCACAGGCTCAATTCCTCGGACCCTTATGGCCGATCCTGCTTCTGAATCCCCTCTACACCTGGCTTGCCCATCGACGAGGCCAGTTGGTAGCACCCCTGGATCCCAACCCCGATGCCCGGCTCTGGCTCTACAGACTGTTGGGTTGTGATGCCGTTCTCAGCGATGATCCAGCATCCACGGTCAAAGCACTGGGACGTCGTTCATGATCCCCTGCTAACTGTGTTATAATAGCGCCCGGCATTGCGCGGCGATTCTGACGGAACTGCCGAATGGCGCCGAGGTAGATTATGAACGAAACAGAACCGAAGCCAGGCAGGGAAGATCTGTCAGTGGAGGGTGATTGGATAGCGCCAGGTTTGATTTCGCTGAAGAGCCGGCGCCATTTTCTCATCCTGCTCGCCAGCGGTGCCGCAAGTCTGGCCTTGCAGGCTTGTGGGCGTGGTACCCCGACACCGACGCCCACGCCAACCCGGACGCGCACACCTGCGCCCACCGATACGGCAACTCCTTCTCCTCCCACTGCGACACCCACGCCAACCAGTTTGCCCACTGACGGACCAACTGAGACACCCGCCGCGACACCAGAAGCGACTCCCACGCCAACTGCAACCCCTTTCCCACCAGGGCCGCCGAGCAAACTTG
>JAYELL010000054.1 GCA_034717495.1 Chloroflexota bacterium
ATACCGCCCGCCCGAGCACCCACCTCAGCCCGGCCAACCCCAGGTCGTCATCATGCCCGGACCTGTCGGCCAGCGCAATCCCTGGCTCAACAGCGGCCTGCCGCAGCAACAGCTCCCTCAGCCTCCCACCGACTTCTACAAGACCCAACCCGATCGACGCTTCAAGGTCGTCGGCGAGGATGAACACTGGCTGGATGCCGAGCCCTATTGACGTCAATGGCCTTCGCGATCGACCTCTTTCCGATTCGAACAAAAGTACAAGTATGGAGGTGTCTGAATGCCCATCTTTCGACCTGAACCAATCGACCTTATTGCACGACGTCACGACTATTTTCCGATCAGCTTTCGCTGGCGAAAGCGACGATTCGATGTCACTGCCGTGGAAAAATGCTGGAGCGATACCCGCTCCGCCAAACGGCGATTTTTTCGAGTCCGTTGCCGCCAGGGTACGTTCGACCTCGAACACCAGGTGGACAGCGATAGCTGGCACCTGCAGCGCTGGCCACTTACCTTGCTGCCCTTCTCGCAGAAAGCGCGGAAACTTCCTCGTTATCCGTTACCCAGGCGACAACGCCGGCCTAACCCAGGCCCAGGCCTGGCAAGCAGATTGGCGGAACACCTGTTGCCCTCGGCGAAACTTCGCCCTGCCACCGTTTCCCTACCAAGGAGCAGGCCGTGGAAGACAAGCTAGCCACCAACGTGAGCCTGGGTTGGCTCTGGTTTGACAACGACCCCGCGACAAGTTTGGCTGACAAGGTATCGCAGGCAGCCAGCAGGTGCCGCAAGAAATTCGGCAAAACTCCAAGACTTTGTTATGTTAATCCAGGAACCCTGGGAGAAGGCCAGACAAAGGTGGGGCGTCTACAGGTGAAGGGGGCCAGGAATATCCTGCCCGGTCATTTTCTGTTTGTCATCGAGGAACAATGACAGGGGAAGCAGCAATAACAGAATCAGACACCGACAAACAAGGCCCACAGACGAGGCCCAAAAATTGCTGCTGCAACGAAAACAGCGCCGGTCGCAGCCAACAACATGGCACCGGCAGCACAATCCTTGACCACGCCCGCCAACTCATCGTACTCGGGTGATACCAGATCTACCAGCGCTTCGATGGCGCTGTTGACCGCCTCCAAAGCCAGAACGGAGAAAACCGTGATCGCTATGATCGCCCACTCCAACCGATCAATACTGAACAGGATCCCGGCAACCACCACCACCGCCGCCGCAAAAAGCTCGATCCAGGTATTTGGCTGCGTTCGAAAGGCATAAACTACACCGTTCACTGCACTGGAAAAGGAATGCCAGCGACTGGTACTTTTCACGCGCTTTTACCTGACCTTTTCAGTATCTCGTCCTGAACCGCCCACATGCCAGCCTTTTCCTCGGGCGTTCCGTGGTCATAACCCAGCAGGTGCAGTACGCCATGCACTGCCAACAGACTGAGCTCATCGGCGACGGAATGTCCGGCAGCATCCGCTTGTCGGGCGGCCGCGGGAAATGAGATGATGACATCTCCAAGATAGGTGGCGGCATCCGGCGCGCTCACGAAGACTGACTCCTCTTCAGCCAGCGTGTCCCATGCCGGGAACGACAACACATCGGTCGGCGTGTCGATACCCCTGTAGGCACAATTAAGCTGCTGCAACGTTTCCTCCCCCGTGACAACGACTGCCAACTCAACACCCTCCATCCCCTCGCGGCGCAGGGTCGCAGATACTACTTCAATCAGTCTATCGACGGGCGTAGCAGCCAGATAGGCGTTGTCGACCCGCAGGCCTACCTCAGCTGCCTGTGGCGGCACTGACTTGGGCTGGCTCATCGGTCAGTGGTTCCTCGATCTCCGGCTTGGGTTCCGGATACTTGATTCGGGGATGATGCACACCTTGCAAGGATCGTACGAAGACCTTCCGGGCTCTCTCCATGTCTCGCAACGTCAGGTCACTTTCCGAAAGCTGTCCTCCGATCAACTTGCCGTTGATAATCTTCCGAACGATCTCATCGATCTCCTCCTTGGACTCCGGGCGGGCTGCCCGCACCGCGCTCTCACAGCTATCAGCAAGCATGAGCAGTGCCGTCTCTTTGCTCTGAGGCTTTGGACCCGGATAACGGAAGTCTGCTTCATCCACCTGATCTTCACCCGATATCTTCTGCGCCTCGAGGTAGAACATTCGAACCAGGCCGGTTCCCTGGTGCTCGGAGATGAAATCCCGAATGCGTCGGGGCAGCTTGTGGCGGCGCGCCAACTCCTGGCCATCCTTGACGTGACTAATGATGATCTGGGCGCTTGACCATGGGTCAAGCTGATCATGGGGGTCGGTGCCTTCCAGTCGATTCTCCACAAAAAAGTATGGGCGGGCGAGTTTACCGATATCGTGGTAGTACGCGCCCACCCGCGTCAGGAATGCATCGGCTCCGACCGCTTCCGCAGCCTGCTCCGCAAGGTTACTGACCAGCAGGGAGTGGTGATAAGTCCCCGGCGCTTTCATCATCAACTCCCGCAACAACGGGTGGTTAGGACGGGCCAACTCCATTAACCGCAAAGGCGTCGCAAGATCGAAAATGGCGCCAAGAAGATAGAATCCGATGAGGGTAATGCTGGCAACAAGCAGCCCATTGACCGCCGCTGCAACCGCCAATTCGGCGTAACCTCCCAGGTCGGTGCTATCCAAGGGCACGTTGAAGGCAAGCAGGAGCACCAGGTTACTCAACGCAACAGCGGCACCTGCTCGCACGAAGTAGGTGGTGCGTTCCGCGCGACCAAGTACGAGGGTGCCAATCAAGGCTCCGATCACGGCGTAAGTGACAATCGCAACGGAGCCATCGGTCAGATAGCCGATAATGATGCCAAAGTAGATGGTAACCAAAAAGGTCAGGGCCTGTCCGAGCAAGGGACCGATCAACATGGTCAGTGCAGCCAGTGGAAAGACATAGGCAAAGACAGGGCGTCCCGGCACCATCAGTTTCACCAATAGGAGGAAGGTAGCCAGCAAAGCCATTAGCAGACCCATCTGGCGATTGTCAAGCAGATAGGCGGAATCATTCTTGTAAAGGGATAATCCGAAAACCGCAGCCAATGCAAGGGAAATCAACAAGGCCGACAATAACTGCCACCAATCCCAGCCCGGCTGGTTGAGTCCCAGTTCGTTCAGTGCCTCGATATGACGCTGTTCCACCACATCGCCCTGCCGGATGATGATCTCGTTTTGCTCGTAGCTGACCGTTTCCGAAGGCACCTTGTTGCGAATCTCCTGTCGGGCAATCTCCGTTCGCTCAGAGTTGTAGAAGGCATTGGGCTTGAGTAGCCCCTGGACCAGAGCGATTGCCACGTCAGCCTCGTCCTCGTCCTCCAGATCGATGTAGTTGGGCACAGTTCGTCTTGCCGAGGCCAGTTGAGTATCCCTGATTTCGCGCAGCATGATTACGTTGAGTGCTGCAGGAACTTCATTTCGAATCCGCTGCCATGGTTCTTCCTCCAGATCGAGAACCTGTTGCCAGGTCGCTTCTTCCAGAGGGACGTTTTCCGCATTTACAAGATTGACCAGCTTTTCCTGATCTGAGGCAAAGGTATCATATCTCACCGTCTCAATGTAATCGAGTACATCGCGAGCGTAGGCTACCTGCTCTGTGCGGACCCGACGTTGTGGCTCGTAAACATCTGGCACCCGTAGCTCAGCCTCCAGGCGGCGTTGTTCCGTCAGGCTCTCACTGATGTACTCGATTCGCTCCGGAGCGCGAATATCGACCGGGCTGACATCCCCCACTTCCAGGTTGTATTGCCCGCTAAGAGGCCACTGAATCACAAGAGTGGCCATGGTAAACAAAACAAAGAGGATACCGTAGGCCAGCGCTGCAAGGTATGAACGCCAGGTCAGACGCTTTACTGCCTTTTCGTCATCCCGCAAGGGACCGGAGAAGGATGAAGTTGTCATGAAGGAAGTCCCGCCCGGAAAGGGTCAAGCGGATTCGGCCAACAGTTGGCGGGCTATCTGGTTAACCACTTTTCCGTCTGCTCGTCCAGCGAATCTGGCCATGGCAGGTCTCATTACAAGCCCGATCTCTTTGGAGCCCGAGGCACCCGTCTCAGCGATGATCTCCTGCAGTACCTCAGTGATTTCGGCCTTATCAAGCTGGCCAGGCAGGTATGTCTCGAGCACCAGAAGTTCAGCCTGTTCCTGCTCGACCAGATCGTTGCGTCCAGCCCTGGAAAATTCCGCAATGGATTCCCGGCGCTGTTTCGCCTGTTTATTGATGACCACAATGACCTCATCGTCGGTTAACATGGTGTCGCGTCCCTGAGAGGCGCGTTTCTCAACCTGGGCGTTGCTCACTGCCGTCTTCACCGATCGGATTGCCCTTTTGCGCGCCTCATCACGGTCCAGCATGGCAGCCTTGAGATCCTGGTCCAGTTGATCAAGTAGTGACATGGGCTTTCTCCTGCTGTTGCGAGCGGCAGCGGTCAAGAACGCCACGATTATAGCACGAGAGGTTTCAGGCGCCAAAGCATTCCCGACCGGAGAGAACCATCAGGGAGTCCCGCTATAGGCGCCTACGAAATTATGAGCGGCAGTTTCCTGTCGAATTGGCACTCATCGCACCCACAGTGCTGGCTGAACTGCCACGCTGCCAGCCGAAAAAACTTGCGCGGGTTGTAGTACTATGGTATATTTTGGCGTGCACAGGCGCTGTTGCCTCCATGCCACAACTTGTGAGTGTGGGGGGTTTTTTTTGATGATCTTCCTTTCGAATCTTAAATTGGAAACAGTATGCGGATTGCGATTGATGCCCGAATTGCTCACTATTCGGGCGCAGGAATCGGTCAATATACGGCCCAGCTTTCCCGAGCTCTGACCAGAATGGACAGAGAGGATGAATTTCTTCTTCTGCAGAGCAGAAAGGCTCAAACGCCTTTGGTCACCGGGCCCAATGTCAGGCAGATTGGCCTGTGGACCCCAAGTCACAACCGCTTTGAACAGTTTCTTTTGTCCCTCGAATTTCCCCTTCGGCGAATTGAGGTCGATTTACTGCACAGCCCGGATTTCATTCCGCCTCTGCATTTAAACAATTTCAAATCGGTCATCACGGTTCATGACCTGGCATTCCTGCGCTGGCCTCATTTCCTTACTGAGGATAGCGCTCGCTACTATGGCCAGGTTGACCAGGCGGTAGCCCGGGCTGACAAGATTATTGCCGTTTCGGAGAGCACGAAAAACGATCTAATTCGCTTGACTGGCGTTCCCCAGAAGAAAATCTCGGTCGTCTATGAGGCAGCTGATCCAATGTTCAGACCCTTGCCAACTGAGGAGGCACGCACTGCCCTCAAAGGCAAGTATCCGCTGCCCGAAGAATACATCTTCTTCGTGAGCACCATCGAACCGCGGAAGAACATCAGCACCCTGCTTCGGGCATACCGCCGCCTTCGTGACGATTATAAGGTGACAGCTGGCCTGGTTCTTGCCGGCGCCATCGGCTGGTTGGCTGACCAGGTCTTCGAAGATGTCGAGAGCCTGGGCTTGCAGGATAATGTCACATTCCTGGGGAGGGTTGACAATCTTGACCTGCTTTATCTGTACAATGCAGCCCAATGCCTGGCGCATCCTGCCTTCTACGAGGGTTTCGGGTTAACGCCGTTGGAGGCAATGGCTTGCGGAACGCCCACAGTTGTCTCCAGCATTTCCAGTCTTCCCGAAGTCGTCGGAGACGCGGCCCTACTGGTTGATGCCAACAATGACGAGGAGTTGGCTGTAGCGATCCATCGGCTCCTGACCGATCAGCAGCTTCGCCAATCGCTAAGAGAAAAAGGATTGATCAGGGCCAGGGTATTTTCTTGGGATCGTGCGGCCCGAGAAACCCTGGCTGTCTACCGCAGTGCCATGGGCTTGCCGCCTGATTGATCTACACAATTCCCTTATCACTCATCATTCTTCGCTGCTCGAACCGCTGGATCCTCAACTCAGGAACCGTTTTTCACAACCATGACACGACGCCTGCTATTCCTGACACCCCAGGTGCCCTACCCGCCTCACCAGGGCACGACCATTCGGAATTACAACCTGATTACCAATCTGGCGTCCAACTACGAAGTCCACCTTCTCTGCTTTCAACACCCTTCGGACAACCCACCGGGCAATTCTCCATTGCCCCGTTTCTGCCCGGTTGTCGAAAGTGTGCCCGCACCGATCCGCTCAACGGCACAACGAGCAGTCACGACGCTTCTCTCACAATCGCCTGACATGGCCCTGCGATTGTCGTCCAGTCTATTCCAGGCTCGGTTGGGCATGCTGGCAGAGCAGTACCGCTACGATGTGATACAGATCGAAGGTATCGAAATGGCGCCCTACGCACTCTGGCTGATGAACCACCCCTTGTGGCACTCGGCCCAGGCCAAGGAAAACCGGCCCAATATTCCAATCGGACGGCCGCGCCTGGTATTTGACGATCACAATGCCGAATATGTGCTGCAACAGCGAGCCGCCGAGACCGACGTCCGCAAACCACGTCGTTGGCACGGAGCACTCTACTCTTACATCCAATGGAACAAGCTCAGGCGCTATGAACGCCAGGTATGTCAGCGAGTCGATCGAGTGATCGCGGTATCCAACGCCGACCGAGACGCTCTTCTGGCGTTGGATCCAACTATGGAGATTACTGTGGTGCCCAATGGGGTGGACCTGACATATTACGCGACCTACAATCCTGAGAAGGATACCCAGCGCCCAGATTATGGCCCCAATGCGCTGGTATTCACCGGCAAAATGGACTTCAGGCCCAATATCGATGCGGTGACCTGGTTTGTTGGCGAGGTTTTTCCTCTGGTGCTCCAGCAGGTTCCAGATGCCCACTTCGCCATTGTCGGCAAGGAACCTCATTCTCGGGTTCTCGATCTGGCCCAGCACCCCAGCGTTACAGTAACTGGTTGGGTTGAAGACATTCGTTCCCACATTGCTGCGGCTTCGGTATATGTCGTACCGTTGCGCATCGGTGGCGGCACGCGCCTCAAGGTACTGGAAGCCCTGGCAATGCGCAGCGCCATGGTATCCACCCACCTGGGTTGTGAAGGATTTCCACTGAAAGAAACCGGCATTGTCTCTTTTGGTGACGATGCCGCCAGCTTCTCACAGGAGGTAGTTGCGCTCTTGCGAGACCCGGAACGACGGAAACAGATGGGAGACGCCGGACATGTTTTCGTGGAGAACAGCTATGGTTGGGAAGCCATTGTTCCCCGGTTGACTGCTGTGTACCAGGAACTGGGCATCAACGGCCAGGAAAGGGTTGACAATGGATCACCCTATGCCCCAGCCACTGCGTGAACGCCTTGCCGCAGAACACCGGCAGGCTCTGAACGACGCCCCTGACCGCACGGGGCGCCAACGGATGCGGCGCCAGTTGCTGTACCTGTGGTCCCGACGCTATCCCCAAACCGGCGCAAAGCTACCTTCGTCGCCCAAAAGAATCCTCGTCGTACGTCCCGATCATCTGGGCGATCTGCTCTTCACCACGCCGGCCCTCCGGCTGCTTCGCACTCAATATCCTGGTGCAAAGATCACGGGCTTAGTTGGTCCCTGGGGACGGCCTGTCCTGGAGGATAACAATGATCTGGACCGGCTGATTGTCTGTGCCTTTCCCGGCTTCACCCGACAGCCCAAGGGCAGCCTGATCGATCCCTACAAACTGCTTTTTGAGGAAGCAGAGCGGATGAGCGACCTGGGATTTGACCTGGCCTTCATATTGCGTTTCGACCATTGGTGGGGAGCGTGGCTCACGGCAGCAGCAGGAATCCCATTTCGCATCGGCTACGACTGCCCGGAGGTGGCTCCATTTTTAACCCATCCCATTCCCTACTCGCACGGCCGGCATGAGGTAGTTCAAAACCTGGCCCTGGTGGATGCTGCAGGCCCCGCGCCGGGCCAGGCAGATTCTCCAACTGTCCCTCCGGGAGCCTGGCCACTTCATTTCCCAATCTCCGCGAAGCATGACCAACAGGCTCGGGCTCTGTTCGCTTCACTGGATTCAACTCGCCCGGTGGTGGCAATTCATCCAGGCAGCGGCGCCGAGATCAAACATTGGCGTACCGGGGCCTGGGCAAGCTTGGTTGCTAAGCTGCAGCAACAACATGATATTCAAGTGCTGTTCACTGGCTCCGCGGTCGAAACAGATCTGATTGATGCGATACTGCAACAAGTGCCGCCCGCTTTACAAGGCCAACTTCCCCATTCGCTGGCGGGGCAAACCGATCTACAGTCGCTGGCGGCAATCTACAGACGTTGCCGGCTGGTCATCGGACCTGATAGTGGCCCATTGCATCTGGCTGTGGCCGCCGGCACCCCGACCATCCATCTCTACGGTCCAGTAGACAAAAAAACATTCGGTCCGTGGGGGAACAGTCAGCGTCATCGTGTGGTCACCTCGGACTGGGGTTGTATTCCCTGTAACCGGCTTGACTGGAGGCCTCACCAGTTGCCCGATCATGGATGTGTGCGGGATATCACCGTGGAACAGGTGATGGCCGAAGCCTCCAGGCTGTTGCTGAGCCCCAACTGACCTTTGCCAAGCTCATGCTCTTCGGCTACAATGAGCGAAATCTGAACGAGAAACGATTGATCATGACCAAGACTCCCAAGACTCCTATGAACGTCGTCCTGGAAGAGGACGATCACTGGTGGTTTGCCAGCCGCACGCGAGCCATTCTCAATTACCTGGACCGCTATGTTGGTCCTGGCCAGGATAAGAGAATCCTTGATGTGGGATGCGGCGCCGGTAACATGGCCCACCATCTTGCCCATTACGGCAGGGTAACTGGCCTGGACCTCAACCCCAAACCATTGAAGGTCGCTCAGGAGCGCGGCTTGGAGGTCAGGCAGGGAAGCGCCGACGACCTGCCCTTCGATGACAACAGCTTTGACCTGATCACCCTGCTCGATACCGTCGAACATGTGCCCAATGAGCATGGTGTTTTCAGCGAGTGTTATCGGGTCTTGAAGCCTGGCGGGAAATTACTGGTCACCGTTCCCGCGCTTATGTGGCTTTGGAGCCAAAACGATGTTATCAATGCCCATCAGCGGCGATACACCCAAAGCGAACTCAATAAGAAACTGGAACACCATGGCTTCAAGGTGCTTCGATCCTCCTATAACAACTTTTTCCTGTTTCCGTTGGCTGCCAGCCTCATCCTGGCCCGCCGAGGACGCGCTGAACCGGAACTGGCCTCACCTCACTTCGACGAGGATGTCTACCAGGTTGAAATGGAACCTGCACCGCCGGGATTGAACGGCCTGCTCACCAGCCTTGGCAAGGTCGAAGCCTCACTCATGCAATCCCTGTCGCTGCCAATCGGGACCTCCATCCTTTGCATTGCAGAACGAAAGCAGTGATACCATGGATTGTGAGGAGATCCGCGCCAGGATAGCCGAAATCGAAGTTCGCTTGGCCGACGAACAACATACTGACGACCATAGAACCACGGCAGAGAAAAAGGCCGATGAAGACAGGCCCTGGCGGTGGAACTTCCTGTTCGAAAAAGCCTTTGACATCCTGCCAGATTCTGATGGAGAGGACTTCTCTGCGGGCGAGTGGCTTTCCGAGGGCCTTGGTGGCTTACGCTACTATCTTCAAGACATGGGCCCGGATGGCAATTTCTGGCAACAAGTTCACGCGGCTGAACGGACGTTGCTTCTGGCCTGGCGCAGTTTGCTTAATGCCAGACTGGAGCAATTGGAAAAGAAAGCTGACGACGAGCCATCAGGAACGGCCCGCCGGCAACAAATCGATATCGAGTTTGACTAATTGTCTACGAATAAGGTCAAGGTAGGAATCCTGGGAGCGACCGGCGCTGTGGGACAGCGCTTCGTTCAGCTTCTGCATAATCACCCCTGGTTTGAAATCGTTGCCCTGGGCGCATCGGAGCGCTCCGCTGGCATGCGCTACGGCGACCGCCGCTGGGTACTCCGGCCCGACATGCCTGAAAGAATGGCAGACATGACCCTGCGGCGGGGGCTCCCGGAGAACTTCGAAGATTGCAAGGTCATCTTCTCAGCCCTTCCCAGCAGCGCGGCGGGACCCACAGAACCGGCTTTTGCTGCCGCGGGATATGCGCTCTTTTCCAACGCAGGCGCACACCGCATGGACGACGACATCCCGCTGATGATCACTGAGGTGAATCCCGACCACGCCAGTTTAATCAAAGTTCAGCAGGAAGGGCGCGGTTGGCCTGGCTTCATCGTGACCAACGCCAACTGCTCGTCGACCCACCTGACATCGGTGCTGAAGCCATTGCAGGATGCCTTCGGCCTGGATAAGGTTCTGGTGGTCACCATGCAGGCCGTTTCGGGTGCCGGCTACCCGGGTGTGTCCTCGATGGACATCCTGGACAATGTCGTGCCGTACATTGACAACGAAGAACCGAAATTGGAATTGGAGCCCCGCAAGATGCTTGGAAGGTTGGTGAACGGCAGCATTGAACTGGCCGACTTCACCTTGAGCGCCCATTGCAACCGAGTGCCTACCCTCGATGGACACCTGGAGTGCGTTTCCCTTTCACTGAAGACGAAGGCAACGGAGCAGGACATCGATCGGGTTTTGCGGACATTTCGTGCTCTACCCCAGGAGCTTTCCCTCCCCTCGGCGCCCGATCCTGTCATCATAGTCCGGGATGAACCCGACCGCCCGCAGCCCCGGCTCGATCGTATGGCGGGCAATGGCATGGCAACTGTGGTCGGTCGCATACGCCCCTGCCCGATCCTGCAGTACAAGCTCGTGCTTCTCGGCCATAACACCGTACGTGGTGCAGCAGGAGGGTCGGTGCTCAACGCTGAACTCTTTGTTCACCAGGGCCTGATTGGCTGATTCCCCAAGAAGACACCTGATATGCAAACCCACGGAAATGCCTCCCTTCACGATCTGTTTGGCGACTTTGTGATGCTGCGCAACCTGGCACCGGTCGATCCGCGCCTGCCGCCATTCTCGGATGCCTGGCAGTCCATCGGTCTGGATAGCCCCAGAACGCCCCGCAAGCTGGAGCCGGAATATGCCCTGGTATCGGCCTGGTTTTTGCGAGCCGCTCAGGAGGTGAAAATACCTGGCTTGCCCATCGATGAGCTTCTGTTTATTGGCGACACCGCACTGAACGATGGCAATGCCTTCCGCAATCTCCAGCGTGCCGGCGGCTGGCCAGCCTGGTGTTTCATCGGAAGCGAAAAGCTCAATCAGCCACCCAGCCATGTAGTCGAAGCTGACAACGTCTTTCTGGCAAATCGCTGGTCGGCTTTAGGAGATTGGCTGTCCTGGGTATTGGAGGCCGGGGCCTGTTGCGGAAAGGGGACCGCCGTCGTGGTCGACATGGACAAGACCGCCATCGGGGCACGCGGCCGCAACTCCGGTGTGATCGATGCTGCCCGGGTCGAAGGGGTGCAGCGAACGGTGGCCGAACTATTGGGTGGCGCCTTCGACGAAACAGGTTTCAAAGTTGCCTACGATGAACTCAACGAGCCGCCCTATCACCCCTTTACAGCCGACAATCAGGACTATCTCGCGTACATCTGTCTGGTTCTGGGCGCGGGGCTGACCGGTCTGGATAGCCTTGTGAGCGACGTCAGGGCTGGCAAAATGAGCAGCTTCCGCCAATTCATCGATTGGGCCGACGGGCAGATGGACCGGGCGCCTGCGGGATTACAGGCCATTCACAGCGATATCTATGAGCGAGTCAAGGCAGGAGATCCAACGCCATTCAAGGCCTTCCGACAAAACGAATTCGAATGCACGGTAGCCCGCTTCGGTCGATTGCCCTCTCGCTCTCCGGTTGAAACATTGCTCAAGGAGCAGATTTGCATCACCCAGGAGGTTCGGGAGGTGGCCCTTTGGCTGCGAGAACGGGGTTGCCTGCTGGTTACCATGTCCGATAAGCCGGACGAAGCCACGTTGCCTTCGCCCGAACTGATCGCTCAGGGCTACGCGCCCCTGCATCGTCTTCAGACTGCCGCGGTAGGAGAATCGATCGCACAAAAGTTGGCCGGCTTGTAGGCCAACCCCTTCCTTCCGGGTACCATCAACATTCGCCGAACCCTTCCCAGGAGTCTCTTGATGTCACGCATTATGCCCTTCCGTGGCTGGCGCTACGATCTAAGATCCGCCGGCACCGAAGACCTGAACGAGCTGGTTGCCCCACCCTTCGATGTTATCGATGTGCAAGGACAGGAAACCCTATACGAGCGACACCGCTGCAACATCATTGGCGCGATCCTGGGACGCGATGAGCCTGGCGACGCCGACAACAAAAATCGTTACACGCGCGCTGCTGCCACCCTGCACTCCTGGCGCGCCAGCGGCGTGCTGCGCCAGGAGGTATCACCCAGCATCTATCTCCTGAGGGAACGTTTTGGCTTGGCTGATGGTGGTTTCACCGCTCGAACGGGCATGGTTTTCCGTCTTCGCCTGGCGCCCTGGGGAAATGGTATCTTGCCCCATGAGCGCACCTTTCCTGCCACCAGGGCCGATCGCCTGGCTCTGACCATCGCTACCCAGTGCCAGTTCAGCCCCATCTACGCGCTCTATTCCGACCCATCGGCTGCAGCACAGAATGCCTTGATATCGGTCGCCGAACGCCAACCCGATCTGCACTATCAGGATGACGACGGCGTCGAACACAGTCTGTGGGCAATTTCCCGGGCCAGCGCGCTTCAGACTGCCATCGAGAGCCTGGAAGATCGCACATTCTTCATCGCGGATGGCCATCACCGCTATGAAACGGCCCTGAACTACCAACGCTATCGAAGATACGGCGTCTTGCCTGATGCCCCGGCGCCATCTCCGCTCACTGGCTGGCAGAGGGTGCCGGACTACCAGGACTATCAGCCACCGGGACCGAACGAACTGCAACCTTACGACACCACCTGGATCTATGCAGCTCGCTTCGAGGATCCGGGCGTGGTAGTTCTACCAACCCATCGTTGCCTGAATGGCTTGGCTGATTTCGACGGCGAGACACTGCTAGACCGGCTGGGGAAGCAGTTCGACGTGACCAGTTACTCCGATGATAGTGAATTGCTGGAAGCATTGCAGTCAGCGACGCCGGGCGATCACACCTACGCCCTCCTGTTGCCTGGCAGCGGACCAGGGTATCTTCTCCAGCTGCGATCTGAACACGACATCAGAGCCCAGCTTGTCAAGCAGGATCATCCGACGGTGGCAGCCATCGATGCGGCAGCACTGCAAAGTTTGATCCTTGGCCCGCTGCTCGGCATTGCCAGGGTTTCAGGCGAACAGAAGCGCCACATCACGACGATGCCCAGCGCCAGCGATGCCATATCCCAGACCCGGGCGGGGGACTATCAGGCGGCCTTTTTGGTGAATCCAACGACACTGAAGCAGATTGAAGATGTGTCTAGGGCGAGTCAGGTTACGCCGCCAAAAACCACCTACTTTTTTCCAAAGCTGCCCTCAGGGTTGCTGGTGAATTGGATGGAGGCTGGATCATCCCCGTGAGGGGTAGGCTGAACCAGCTTCTCGGCATTGAGCGAAACGAAGCCATGAACGACAATCCGGTGGATGCCGCAGAAATGACTGCCGCCACGGTGGCAGTGGAAATGCGACGCGCCATGAATACCTTCAAGGCAGCTGAAGCTCTTTTTGACAGGAAGGTGCTGGGGTCGTACAATATGGGCTGTCTGGGACAACGAGGTCACGACCACTCTGATCGGTCTGTCTCGAGACCGGTCTTTTTCGTTGGCAACGGCTTCCCGGCGGCATGGGAGGGCACCTTCAATGAGCGATAACTCATCCGATGCGCTTTCTTCGGCATTTGAGACTGAACAACGATACGTTCTGCATACCTGGCAGCAACGCCAGGACGATTGGGATGGTCCCGAAATCGTTGGCGGCGAGGGCTCCTGGTTCTGGGATTCTACCGGCAAGCGTTATCTGGATCTTTGCAGCCAGGCCCAGTGCAATCACCTGGGCCACCAGCACCCCGATCTGGTCGCGGCCATCCAAGAGCAAGCGGATAAACTCTGTTACATCCACATCAACTGGGGTGCAGAACCGCGAGCCGAGCTGGCCCGGCGATTGGTGGAACTCAGCGGCATGGAGGGCAGCAAGGTGTATTTCACCATGTCGGGTGCCGGCGCTACTGAACACGCCATGAAGGCGGCGCGCTGGTTCACGGGGCGCCGCAAGATTCTCAGCCGCTACCGCTCTTATCACGGAGCGACCAGCAATGCCATGGCTCTTAGCGGTGATAGCCGCAGCTGGCACACGCCAGGCGTGCCGAACATCGTGCACACCCTCCCCCCCTACTGTTACCGCTGTCCCTTCGGAATGAATTTTCCCTCCTGCAACCTGCGATGCGCCACCAACATCGCCGAGGTGATCGAATGGGAAGGCAAGGAAAACGTTGCCGCGCTGGTCGTCGAACCCATCGTGGGGACCAATGGAGTTTTCGCCGGACCGGGGGATTATTGGCGAGAGTTGCGAGCTATCTGTGACCATTATGGTGTGCTTCTGATCGCCGATGAGGTAATGACCGGTTTCGGCCGCACAGGCACATGGTTCGGCTGGCAACATTGGCCCGATGCACCACCCGATATCATGCTGTTAGGCAAGGGGCTCACTGCGGCCCATCTTCCCCTTGGGGCCGTCCTTCTCAATGAAGAATGCTCCAATTTTTTCGACGACCACCCGTTGCCTACCGGCCTTACCTACTCGGGCCACCCACTCTGCTGCGCCGCCGGCAGGGCAGCGATCGATGTCTACGAAAAACAGGACCTTGTTCGACGGAGTCGCCGGCTGGGCGCCTGGATGCATGGGCAGCTTCAGAAGATCGTTGCCCACCATCCCAGTGCAGGGGACCTGCGAGGTCGAGGCCTGTTCGCTGCCATGGAAATGGTTTCCGACAGGGAAACAAGGCGTCCACTGGCGCCGTGGCCGCGGGTACCCGAGGCTCTCGCCCGTCTCAAGAAAGAGGCCAGGCAGCGAGGTGTTACTCTGACAGTGAGAGGAAACCTTTTGATCATCTCGCCACCGTTGATCATCGAAAAGGAAGATCTTGCCTTGGGCCTTTCCATCGTCGACGATCTGCTCTCGATCACCGATGACGAGTATGATACTGACGATTTTGCCTGGTACTTCGAGCGAAAACGCCTTCTGAATTCCCGCTGAAATATCAAACTCAAAGAGGAGAAACCATACGATGAAAAAGCAGAAGTTTAAGATCACATACGGAACCCTGGCAGCCCCCAACCCTGAGTTGCACCAGTTGTTCGACCAGGCCCTCGACAATCTCAAGGGAAATCTGGGCAAGGCCTATCCATTATTCATCAATGGTCAGGAGTGTTGGGCAGAGGAGACCTTCGAAGATAGAAGCCCTGTCAACACCGACGTTGTGCTGGGTGTGTTCCAGAAGGGCACCGTGAAAGATGCCCAGGATGCCCTGGCTGCAGCGCGGGCTGCCTCCCCGGCCTGGAAAGCAACTCCCTGGCAGGAGCGGGTGGCGTTGATGCGCAAGGCAGCCGACCTGATCAGCGACCGGTTGATTGAGATCAGCGCGGTCATGTCCCTGGAAGTCGGCAAAAATCGCCTGGAGGCCCTGGGCGATGTTGAAGAGACCGCCGATCTGATTCGCTGGTACTGCGATGAGATGGAAAAAAACCAGGGTTACATCACCCCCATGCTATCGGAGTCGGACAAACACCACAATACCAGTATTCTCAAGCCGCACGGGGTTTGGGCTGTGATCTCCCCCTTCAATTTCCCCTTCGCCCTTGCTGGTGGTCCCAGTGGCGGCGCGTTGGTCGCAGGCAACACCGTTGTGTTTAAACCAGCCACCGACACGCCTTTCACCGGATGGCTGTTGACCGAATGCATGCGGGATGCCGGTCTACCGGACGGCGTCTTCAATTTCGTATCGGGCCCCGGACGTATCGTAGGTGAGGAGTTGATCAACAACGCCGAGGTAGACGGAATCACCTTCACTGGATCCTACGACGTAGGTATGCATATCTATCGCACCTTTGCCTCAGGCCGCTATCCCCGCCCATGCATCGCCGAAATGGGTGGAAAAAACGCGGCCATCGTCAGCAGCAAGGCAGACCTGGACAAGGCCGCGCTGGGTGTGATGCGATCCGCTTTTGGCTTGACAGGACAGAAGTGCTCCGCCTGCAGTCGCGTCTTTGTCGAGGAAGAGGTCAAGGAGGCCTTTATCGAAAAGCTGGTTTCCCTTGCGAAAAAGGTCGCCGTGGGCGATCCCTCCCGCCAGGAGATATACATGGGACCGGCCAGCAACAAGAGTGCCTTCGAGGACTATAAACGCTTCGTCGAGATCCTCCACCGGGATGGCAATGTGCTGGTTGGCGGCGAAGTGCTCACCGGC
The DNA here is from genome assembly GCA_034717495.1 of Chloroflexota bacterium. Taxonomy (NCBI): domain Bacteria; kingdom Bacillati; phylum Chloroflexota; species Chloroflexota bacterium. The sequence goes on from JAYELL010000054.1 coordinate 16,355, forward strand.
GGCGACTATGGCCGGGGCTTTTTCGTTGCTCCGACCGTGGTCACCGATCTGCCCCTCGACCATGAGCTTTGGAAAGTTGAGATGTTTCTACCAATCGTCGTAGTTGCCGGTGTCGACAGCCCGGAGCAGGCCATGGCTCTGGCCAATGACAGCGACTACGGCCTGACCGGCGGCTTCTTCAGCGAGGACAAGGAGGAAATCCAGTGGTACCTGGATAACATCGAAGCCGGCGTGGTCTATGTTAATCGCGCTGCAGGTGCCACTACCGGTGCCTGGCCCGGATACCAGCCCTTCGGCGGCTGGAAGGGTAGCGGCAGCACCGGCAAGGCTGGCGGAAGCCTCTACTATGTGCCCCAGTATATGCGCGAGCAATCGCAGACCGTGATTGACTGATACCCTGAGGCGACGCATTCCCTGCAAAGTTGCTGATTTGGCAAGATCGGCTCTTTGATACCAGATTCCTGCCCTGATCCCACAGGGAATGCGTCGCCGAAACGATCATATGCCTTCTCCCCCACTACGCGGCCCCTATGCCCGCAACACCGCGCCCAGGACTTTTTCCAACCGCCCGATGATGCGACGGCGCACCTTCTCTACATCCTTGTCCTTCAAAGTTCTGTCCATGGCCTGGAAAGTCAGGCTGAAGGCCAGGCTCTTTTTGCCGCTCTCGATCTGCTTGCCCTGATAAAGATCAAACAGCTGCACATCGACCAGCAGCGAACCACCGCCCTGGCGAATGACCCCTTCGACCTGCTCGGCCGTCACTTCTTCGTCAACCACGACGGCCAGATCCTCCTTGACGACCGGATAGCTGGAGACGGGCTGCATACTCGTCTTCTCACTGGCAACGGCAATGAAAGGCTCCAGCTGCAACTCGGCCACACTCGCTCGCTGGTCGAACAAACCAAAGGCGCGTCGTACCAGGGGGTGTACCTCACCCAGGATTCCGGCGTGTCTTCCGTCAATGACCAGCCGGGCAGCCCGCGGACCAAAGACCGGATGAATCACCGCCTCGAAACGGGCGTCGTCCAGCAGGCCGAAGCGATTCAGCAGTTCCTCCACAACTCCCTTGAGATCGAAGAAATCCAATGGTTCGGCATTGACATTCAGCCAGGCACCCATGTCACGCGGACCGCTCAAGCCGACCGCTATATGCTCCGGCTCGGCGGGCAACGCCTCGCCATCCAAAGGCCAATAGACCTTGCCTATCTCGAACAAGGCCACCCGCTCGCTGTGGCGCAGGTTGTCGCCCATGGTCACTAACATGCTGCCCACCAGCGTGGATCGCAGGCGGTCGGCCGTGGCGGCCAGGGGATTCTCCAGGCGCACCAGTGCCTCCGGATCGAGGATGACGGGCAACAGCATCTCAGCCGGCGGCAGGTCGGGGTCCAACCTGTCATATTCAGCGCCAGGCTGTGCCGCCAACAGCTTCGGGTTGACCTCCGGGCCGATCAAGGCATAGCTGATGGTATCCTGGAGTCCCATACCCACCAGCACATCCCGCACCCGCTCCTTGCCTTCCAATTGCCAGTTACGCCACTGGGGCGGCAAGGTATCGTCCATAAGTGTGGTGGGAATCTTGTCGTAGCCGATGATTCTCGCCACCTCCTCGATCAGGTCGGCGTCGATGCTGACATCCAAACGGTGCCAGGGAACGGTTACCTGCATCATCTCACCGGCATCACCCGACCGGTCCACATCAAACTCCAAGAGCGTCAAGATATCCTGAATCTGGTCGGTGGCCACATCCATGCCCAGGATACGTTCAACCTCGGCAGCTGTTAATGCCACCTGGACACTCTGCTGTGGCGCCGGATAGCAGTCCTCCATACCCTGGACGATCTCGCCGCCAGCCAACTGAACCATCAGACGGGCACAGCGTTGAGCCGCGGGTACCGTCATCTCGGACGAAACACCCTTGCTGAAACGGGCTGTGGCCTCGCTGGGCAGGCGCAAGGTCTGGGAGGTGCGCCGGTTATTGATGAACTCGAAGCTGGCCGACTCCAACAGCACGTTGCGGGTGTTTTCGTTGACCTCGGTCTCCAGTCCACCCATGACGCCGCCGATCGCGATAGCACCCAGGGGATCGGTGATCATCAGCATGTCCTCGGTCATTTCCCGGTCGACGCCATCCAGAGTCGTGAAGCGCTCACCCTCCTCCGCGCGACGCATGATGATGGTGGGAACAGATTCTTCTCCCTCCGATGCGCGCAAGGCCCGCTCGACCAGCAGGTCATAATCAAAGGCGTGGGTTGGCTGGCCCCATTCCAGCATGGCGTAGTTGGTGGCATCCACGATATTGTAGATGGGCCGTACCCCCGCCTTGCGCAGCCGGTCCTTCATCCATCCTGGCGACTCGCCCGTTTCCACATCCTTGATCAAGGTAGCAGTGTAACGAAAACAGAGGTCGGAATCGACAATATCGATGTGACAGAAGGCCTTGGCAGGCGGCGCCGGTCGGGATATATCTTCGGGACGCACAATCCCGGCAATGCTGGCCAGCTCGGGCTGCTCCCGTTTCATAGGAAGGTTGTAGAGGGCCGCCACCTCCCGGGCAACGCCGATGATGTTGAGATTGCGAGCCAGATTGGGTGTCAGGTCCATAGTCAGGACGGCATCACCCATGTAATCGGCCAACGGTGTGCCAACTGGCGCGTTGGGCGGCAGGATTATGATACCCTCATGCTGCTCGCTGATTCCCAACTCCCGCTCCGAACAGGCCATGCCCTCCGATCGAATGCCACGGATCTTGCCTGCTTTGAGCCTGAAGGTCTGATAGATTTCGGCATAGGGATCGATCAACCGGGCGCCGATGGTGGCAAAGGCCACCTTGAGGCCGCTATCGCCCGGTTGCAGATTGGGTGCGCCTGTGATGATTGTCATTGGCTTCTCGCCGCCATAACCGACGGTTGCCAGCAGCAATCGATCCGCATTGGGGTGCTGTTTGGTCTCCAGGATCTCGCCCACGAAGATACTCTCCCTATCCCAGGGTAATCCATCCTGCTCGCCCATCCGGTCGGGAGGCTTGTGATAACCGGGCGACGGGCTGAGACCGACCCAGCGTATATGTTCAACCTCCAATCCGGCCAGGGTGAGCCGTTCGGCCAACTCAACCGGGTCCAGATCGGAAACATCCACAAAATCGTTAAGCCACGACAGTGGCACGCGCATGGTAGTCATAACAACCTCGCAAAAACCATGTCAAAATTGTCTCTTGACATATTGACATGATGACATGATTAAAACTGTTTCAGGAACCGCAGATCGTTGCCAAAGAAGTAGCGGATATCGCTAATGCCATGTTTCAGCATGGCGATTCTTTCGGGACCCATACCAAAGGCAAAGCCCGACCATTGTTTTGGATCGTAGCCGCCGTTCTCCAGCACCACGGGGTGCACCATGCCCGCTCCCATGATCTCCAGCCAGCCGGTGTACTTACAGACACCACACCCCTTTCCTTCGCAAAGGATGCAATCGACATCAGCCTCGACGCTGGGCTCGGTGAACGGGAAGTGGGAGCAACGAAAACGCAGCTTACGGCCCTCTCCGTAGACCTGGTTGGCGAACTCGACGATGACCCCCTTGAGATCGGCCATGGTGATGTGGCGTCCGACGACCAGTCCTTCCACCTGGTGGAACATCATCTCGGCACGAGCTGTCACCTGCTCGTAGCGGTAACACAAGCCCGGCAAAATAACGCGTATCGGCTTATCGGGGCCGAGGGCCTGCATGGCATGGATCTGACCGGGGCTGGTATGGGTGCGCAGGATTATGCCCGGTTGCGTCGTATGAAAGGTGTCCCACATGTCGCGAGCGGGATGGCCCGGTGGCATGTTCAACAGCTCAAAGTTGCACTCATCGGTTTCCACATCCCTGCTGGTGAAAACCTGGAAACCCATGGCGGCGAAGATCTCGTAGATCTCGCGCAGGGTCTGGATGCTGGGATGGTACCGGCCGATCTGAGGACGCCGTCCGGGCAGGGTGACATCGATACCCTCGGTGGCCAACTCGGACACCAGCGATCGCTCCGCCACTGCCTGCTTTTGTTTTTCATAGGCAGCGCTCAACTCCACTTTGAGTTGATTGGCTGCCTGTCCGTAGGCCGGTCGATCCTCGCCGGGCAACTTGCCGATGTTACGCATCAGGCCGGTCACCGACCCTTTGCGTCCCAGGTACTCAACCCGCCACGCTTCCAGGGCGGCAGCATCATCGGCGGCCGCCAGGCTTTCAATTGCCTCCTCGCGCAGGACTGTCAGTTCTTCCAACATGGCGCATTACCTCCTCACAAGACCGATACAACAAAAATGCCCACACCTCGCAGGGACGAGACGTGGGCCAGCATTCCGCGGTACCACCCTGATTTCCGGTGCTTGTCTTTTATTACACCAGACACTTATCCCGACACCGGTTGTTTTTACCGGGATCGGCTACCCGGATAACGGCGGGCCGCCGGAGCGGGCTAATCTGGCCAGTCGCCATTTCACCCGTCGGCTCAGGAGTGAACTTCTGTGAGCTTCTACCCAGCCGGACTTTCAGCGATCCTTTGGATCATCCAGCCTCTCTGGCAGTTTCCCCTCACCTACTCTTCTCCGTCACAGCCTGTAATAGGCTTGTTCAATTGTGAAGGCGATTATGCATCACGCCAGGGCATTTGTCAAACGCCGTCACAAGGCCCTGCCAACGCGCCACGCTGTCTTCCCGCGCGCGGGAAGACAGCGTAAAAAGACCTGCTGAGTTGTTTATTGTGCCATCCAACCCCACCAGGCAACTACCTGCTGGATGTCGGCGATGTCCACATCGCCATCCATATCCAGGTCGTATCCCTGCACATAGCCAGCATCGCCAAGGACTGTATTCCAGGCATTGCCGACGGCGACGGCATCCAGCGAGTCCACCTCGCCGTCACAGTTGACGTCGGCGGTATTGTGAGCGCCCGCAAGTCCGCGGAAGGGTACGAGCTTGATGGCCAGCCCATCGCTGATGGCCGGCCAGTTGGACTTCGATACCAGCGTTGCCACGGTTCCCGTGTCGTTCTCGATGCCCATCATGCTGTCACCAGGGCTGCTCACCGTCTGGTATTGCAGCAGGATCTCGCCACTGGCATCGTCGAAGACGAGCTCGAAGGTTTCTGGATAGCCATTGAGCCAGTGTTCGACATCATCATATTGCACGATCCACTGGCCGCTGTCGAAGCGATGGTAGACCTTGCCCTGGGTGCCGTTCTCGGGATTGAGATCGGTAGCAAAGCCATAGACGGCATTGTTAGGCTTGCCCTCGAAGGGGATCACGCCGTTGACCCGGTTGTAACTCTGGCCGAATTGCACGAACCCGTTCGAGCCAATGTAGGCTATTGTGTAATCGGTACCGTAAAAGCTCACGTTGCCACCGGTCACAACACCTTGTGATACATCGTCAGCGAGGTTCAGGGTGACGGTACCAGGCTGGCCCTGCAGTTCGACCCAATCGAAGGTCACCTGGCAGCCGGGGGCGCTCTCGCTGCTCAAGGCGTAATAGTCGGCCGTTGGCGTCAATACGATGTCATCGGTCAGATCGGCGGTGATGCTAATCTCCGTCTCGAAGGGTTCAAAGCCAGGCATCGAGGCCTTCAGCGTGTAGTCTCCCTCGGCCACCGCCATGCTGTAGTCGCCCAGGGCGTCGGACATGACAGGGGACAGGGGGTGGTTTTTCAGCCAAAGCTCTGCACCCCAAACGGGATTCGTTCCATCGGTCACCATGCCCGACAGCAAGTGAACTGGCCTGGCGACCAGGGCAAAATCCTGTTGGGTCACATCATCCTGGCTGACTGTGGGGGAGGCGCCGCCAGCAAGGTAGCCATAGGCCTCAACCTCGACCGCATAGCTGCCCTGGCCGATCGTAAAGCTGTACTGACCATTCTCATCGGTGGTTTGTGGGACAGATTTGCCATTGCGCGTGATGGTAACCTGGGCGCCAGCGATAGGGGCAGCGCTCACCGAGTCGGTTAGTGTGCCAGCCAACGTGCCGCTCTCGAAGACCATGTCGGCTGCCGCTTTGGCATCGACACGGCCCCAGCCGAAGGTGTTATTGGGCACCTCGGTGGGCGCGATGCCTCCGCAGGTGCTACCGCCAGTCAGCGACAAAGCTGTGCCGCGCAGGATCGCCTCGGTCTCGGCAACCTTGCCGATCAGGTCCGGCTCCAGCGACCAGAGCAAGGCGACCGTGCCCGCGGTGTGTGGGGCGGCCATGCTGGTGCCATTCCAGCCACCTTGATAGGAGGTATCTGATGTTGCCACCGCGGAGTAGACGTTCACGCCGGGGGCCGCGACATCGGGGCCGGTGTCACCGCTGAACGGGTTGGGACCTCGGCTGGAAAAATAACCGATGCCGTCGCTGCTGTTGGTGGCGCCCGAGTTGAACGACGGTGGGTTATCGCCGGGCGCTCCCAAAGAGCCACAACCGGCAGAGCCACTGTTGCCGGCGGAGTAGGAGTTAAAGATGCCGGCCATGCGCAGGTTATCTATGACCTGTGCGAAGTACAGAAAGCCGCCCGGCCCGCCCCAGGAATTGTTGATGATATGGGGGCGCATGTCAGGATCGGGATCGCTGCCATCGAGCTTGGTAGGGGCCAGCATCCATTGCGTGGCGCCCAGAAGGCCGGCGTCATTCGGGCAACAGCCATAGGCGGCTATCCATTGCGAGCCGGGCGCGACACCGATCTGGTCGGTGAATGAGGCGTTTTCACCGACCTGGCTGCCCATGACATGGGTGCCGTGGCTGCCTTCGGCGGCTACGGGAAACGGCGACGGCGAGCCGGGCACGCTGGGCACGCTGCGAGCGTCCCACCAGTTGTAGTCATGCTCAAAGGGGCCGGCCGCGGTCCCACTCTGGTTGCCGCGATATTGGCGTACCAGGGCCTCGTGGCTGTAGCGCACACCCGTATCGATGTTGGCCGAGACGATGCCCTCCCCACGCACGCCATAGATGGTCCACACCTGGTCCGCCCCGATCTTGGTTACGCCCCAGGCCACAGCCTCCGGGCTCTCCGGAACCTCCTCGACGATCGGCTGCGGAGCCTCGATTTTGGGCACTGCCATGACCTCTGCGACGCCCGGATAGGCAGCGATGGACTCTGCAGCTTGGCGATCCCCTTGTACCACAATCACGTTGACGATCCAATAGGGCTGGTAATAGGAGATGGCGCCATCCACTTGTCTGGTCTGCAGGGCCTGCAGCAGACTGGCCTGGCTGCGCGCAGCCGTTGCTTGCAGGGTATGGAAGACATAGTGACCCTTGGCGCTCCAGTCGTCCATGTCTTCGGCGGCAGAGAGGTCGGCTTGCTGGTCGAAGATGACCCAGAATCGGGCCTGGCCATCCGCCGAAGCTGCAAATGCCGCCAACAGGTCGCTGTCCAGGGGTGCGGCAAAAGCAACACCGGGGCTAACCATTTCCGGCAAGGTGGTGAACGGGGCTGCCGCGCTGCCAGACACGATCAGCGTCAAGGCAACAATCAGAACGAACAATCGAGCGGATTTTCGATGTGGCACGGGGACCTCCGGTGAAATCTACAATCAACGGTGGATTCAGAAAAAAACGGCTGGCATTGCAGCGGCAATCACGTGAATCCTATCATAAAACCAGCCGAGGGGCAATTTGGATTTATGGGAAAGTGGTGGGATTTGTACGGGAACCGTCAAGTCCTGCCAGATGATCCGGCCAGCATTGGACTTTTCGCTGTTGGCCATAATGTCCTCGAAAATCCTTTGTGGGCAGGTTTATTCCCCACCCAGCCCTGCCTCCAGAGCCTGGCGCAGGGTCCGCACGCCAATGACCTCCATGCCTTTGGGTGGCGCTGGCAGTTTGCCCCGGCGCTTGGGGACCAGACAGCGGGTGAAACCCAGCTTGGCAGCCTCGTTGAGCCGGCGGGGCAATTGGCTAACGCTGCGTATTTCGCCGCTCAATCCCACCTCACCCACGACCGCAAGATCGGCTGGAACGGGCACGTTCCTGAAACTGCTGGCAATGGAAATTGCAACCGCCAGGTCGGCAGCAGGCTCGTTGATGCGCAGGCCACCCACCACATTGATAAAAAGATCCTGGTCGCTAAGGCGAAAGCCAACCCGCTTGCCGAGTACAGCGGTCAACAGCAGAAGACGGTTGAAGTCGATTCCATTTGCTGTACGCCGCGGCTGTGCAAAGCTGGTAGTCGAAGCCAGTGCCTGCACCTCGACCAACAAGGGTCGGGTACCCTCCATCGTTACGGCGATGGCTGAGCCGGCCGCGTTGGGCAAGCGTTCCGCCAGGAAGGCCTCCGACGGGTTGCTGACCTCGCGCAGGCCCTTCTCCACCATCTCAAAGACACCAACCTCGTCGGTGGACCCGAAGCGATTCTTGACGCTGCGAAGCAGCCGGTAGGCCTGGAAACGCTCCCCTTCCAGATAGAGTACAGTGTCTACCATATGTTCCAGCACCCGCGGCCCGGCAATCGCCCCCTCCTTGGTCACGTGCCCCACCAGAAAAACAGGGATGCTCTGGCTCTTGGCCAGCCGTAACAATTGAGCTGTACACTCGCGCACCTGGCTGACACTTCCCGCCGCCGAGGTACTGGCGTCTGAATAGATGCTTTGCACCGAATCGACCACTATCAGCGTGGGTTGAAGCGTTGCGGCATGTTGCAGAATGGGCTCCAGGTGGATCTCGGCCAGCACAAAGAGATTGGGCTCTTCGATGCCAAGCCTGCTTGCCCGCAGCTTGATCTGCCGCGTGCTCTCCTCGCCACTTACATAGAGCACCTTGCCCTGGGTGCGGGCCATGTTGGCCGCCAGCTGCAACAACAAGGTCGATTTGCCGATGCCTGGATCACCACTGACCAGCACACCGGAGCCTGGTACGATTCCCCCGCCCAGTACCCGGCTCAACTCGGTGCCCTCCACCGGCACACGGTCGAAACCGTCCGATGCAATCTCCGGCAGGGGTTGTGGTTCGCCACCTGCCTCCAGAGGCATCAGGGTGCGGCCTGCTCTGGATTGTCTGGGCGACTCGATGATCTGCTTCTCAACCAGGGTGTTCCATTCCCCGCAATCGGGACATTTACCCATCCATTTTGGATGAGTGCTTCCACATTCCTGGCAGACAAAACGAACCTTGATTTTGGCCATGAGGACCTCGGCGTTCAGATGTTTGCAGTTTTTCTGATTTGATCGGTCGTTGATATGCAACAGCAATAGAACAATTGTACTGATTTTTTGGGTTGAGGTCAAACCAACAATAACAAGGGATGGCACAGCGTGCCCATCCATACGACAACAAAGACCGGGCACGCATGCATGCCCGGCCCTTTCGAAAATCAACTTGGTCAGACAGCAGGGATCAAGGGCGCACCATGCCTGTCATTTCGACGGCAACCTGTTCACCCAGGTTCGCCAATGAGTCGTAGAGAACCTGGATAACATATTTGCCGTTGTGGGCGAATGCACCTGGATCCTTCTGGACGTACTGATAGTTGTAGGCAGCCTTCAGCAGGTTGGGTGTCCAACTGGAGTAGGCATTGGGGTAAATCGCCTCATCCGGATCCGCCACACCATCTCCGCTGGTATCGTTGAAGAAGTAGGGATAGCTGTGCGATTCGTACACGATGGGTGCGCCTACTACCTCGGCAGAATAGAGCTGCATAGCTTCGTAGAGCTTGTCAGCCATCGTCCCGATCTCGCCAACAATCCCTTCATCCACATCACCATCACCATCGTAGTCGGCAACCGAGGCCGGACCCCGGATATCCGCGACATCCTCAACATCCACATGGCAGGTGAAGCAGCTGTCGGTCTTGACCTCCAACTCGTGGGTGCTATGACAGTCGGTGCAGTCCTGGAAGCCCTCTACGTGTCCGAACTTACCCAGGTATTCGAGATCAGGATACTGATAGGCGCCCTTGGCCTCGTCCCCGAACAGAGTTGCGCCAGCGGCGAAGTAGTGAACATTGGAGAAGCGCAGATTATTCTCTGGAACGGCATCGGGCGGCAGCCCCTCGGTGGCTTTGTCCAAGGTGCCAGTCCAGGCGCGGCCCTGATGGCAGTTGATGCAGAGATTGCTGTCTGCATCAGCCATGGACAGCACCGCACCGCTGGGGAACTCGACCTCGGTCACCTCGTATCGGGCATAGTCGTCAAGATTCTCGTGGCAGGTGGTACAGTTGAACCCGTTTGATGGCTCCAGAGATAGGTTGACTCCCTGGTCCAGGAAAATGGGCAGACCATCGGCAGTATGGCATTTCGAGCAGGACGCCGATACTTCGCCATCCTCGTCCCAGTGGCGGAAGGCTTCCTCCGATCCGGCAAAGTGTCCAGGATCGATGCGGGCAGCCGCGGAAAGATCCACGGGTTCAGCGATGGCCTGGTTCAGATCATCGATGGAGTCGTAAAGAAGTTGGATGACGTACTTGCCGTTATGGGCGAACTCACCCGGATCCTTCTGGGAGAGCTGGTAGTTGTACGCCGCCTTGAGCAGCCGTGGCGACCAGGCGTTGTACTTGTTGCCATAGTTGGCTTCTTCCTGGCTGGCTTCGCCATCACCGTCGGTATCGATGAAGAAGTAGGGATATCCAGTCGGCGTGTACACGATCGGCGTGCCGATGACTTCCGTGGCATAGGCCTGGATAGCCGGGGAAAGCATCTCCTGCAGGCCCTGGATCTCCTCCATCACACCTTCTTCGACGTTGCCATCGCCATCGTAGTCGGCCTCAGAGCCCTCCATGCGCACCATGGCGAAATCCTCAACGGATTCGACATCGGTGTGGCAGGCCTGGCATTCCGCCAGTTTGATCTCAAGGGTATGGGAGCTATGGCAGCTGTCGCACGTGTTGTAGTCCTCGACATGGAAGAACTTGGCGTCGTAGGCCTTGCCGTCGTATTCATAACCACCCTGGGCCAGGGTACCATACTGGGTAGCGGCAGCCGGATAGTAGTGAACGTTTTTGAAGCCCAACTCCTCGCTGACAGTGTCCACATCCTCGGTCAACCCAGCTTCTTCGATGGCCGTATTGACACTGACCGTCGACTCGCGGCCCTGATGGCACTCCATGCAGCGAGCTTCATCACCCAGGCCAGTTATCTCGGCGCCCGAGGGAAATACCACACTATCCTTGTGGATCGTGGACTGGTTGTGGCAGGCAACACAGGTAACAGTAGAGCCTACCGGGTGATCTTCATTTACCACACCTGGCTCTGAACCATCCTCACCCAGGAAATCGAGATAACCACCCTCGCTGTGGCACTTGGCACAGTTGGCCGGCACCACGGCGGGATCATCCTCGTTCCAGTGGGCAAAGGCTTCTGCCTCGGCGTCCGCGTGGCCCGACGCCAGCCAGGCTTCGGCGAAGGGTACGGCAGAGAGATCTGGCTCCGGGCAAGGCTCGGCTTCGGGGCAGGGCTCCGGCTCTGAACAGGGTGCACATTCAGGGCAGGGCTCTGCAGGTGGACAATCGGGGCACTCCGGACACTCGACCGGAGTCGTTGCTGGCGCGGGTGCCGGTTGGCTGGGGGTACTACATGCAACAAGCAACAATCCCAATGCCAGCAGCACTACAATTAGCAGGTAGCTACGTTTCATCGGCTTCTCCTTCTCCGCTTACATGTGCGCCGCTATGGCGCCCACGAAGCTTGGTGAGCGCATTGAGATCAGTGGGGATATTCCTCCCAATGCGCGGGACGAATAGAGGGTAGGTTTTAAAAAGAAGGCGTCTACGAAACGGTAAATTGATTGGTGCCTTCATCATGTCCAAATAACACCACAATGTCAAGGAACCGTCGACGCGCACTACGTATTCCTACTTATACCAGCAAATTGAGTGGCGCGCCATGATATAGATCATATTTTCAACAGCAAATCATGAGAATCCCCGGTTTTTGTCCTGCATTTTCGCTCGTAGCCATTGGCAAACCAGTGAATTGGGCTATTTCCACCACGATTGTCATGGGAATCTTCCCCATGCCCTCCCGGTCAGTGCCCCACAAACGCCTGTCGCCCATGGAAACCAAGATGGGGACAATCCCCGATTGAAATCAACCCGGTCCGCATGTTAGACTGAACATAGGAAAGCTGTCGAAATACCGGAAGGGTTCACTGCAATGTTGATCTCTGCAGTTCAGTGGTAAAGGAGCATCGTCATGATAACCCCAGTAGTGTCGATCATCGGGCTGGCAATTCTCCGACTCGGTGTCCCGTTTGTATCCGTGATTCTATTAGGCATCGTTGCCCGGCGTATTGACCAGGCATTTCCGGTCACAACGTGATCGGTCTCTCGCCTCTCACTTCCAGCAGGAGAAATGCCATGCTAGGATTTTCTCTACACCACCGCATGCGATCCCGGCAGATGTTGCTGGCATGCGGTCTCACTCTCTTTCTTCTGGTCCTTCTACCGGTATCGGGGTTGGCCTATCAGTCCGAGCCAGAGTATTCGGGGCCGGAAAAGTGCGCGTTATGCCACATGGCAGAAACCCGTAGCTGGGAAAACTCCCCGCACGCTGGCGCGCTCTCATCGATCGAAGATGTCCACGAATTAGCCTGTGGTGAGGCCGGTTCCACCGTCGACTGCCAATGCATGACCTGTCATACAACCAACTTCGATCCCGATCTGCACACCTATGCCAGTGGCGGCGTAACCTGCGAGGCCTGCCACGGCGCCTACGTCGATGACCATCCGGAAAACGGCGTGATGCAGTTACAGGTCGACTCGGCTGTCTGCAGCAATTGTCATATAGAGACCCACAAGGAGTGGCAAGAGACAGCCCACGGCAATGCCAACGTGCAGTGCATCGGCTGTCACCAGGTCCACTCCCAGGATCTGAGGCTGACCGATCAGACACTCTGCCAATCATGCCATCGAGATCGTCTAGAAGATTCAGGGCATATTGCCCACGCCAGAGCCAGTGTCCAGTGCACCGATTGCCATGCTTCACCCGACTCGGTGGCGCTAATGGTCGATAATCCCCTTTTCGGCGGCAAGGCGCCCAGCCATACGTTCGACGTGAGCGCAGAGGCATGCGCCAACTGCCATGGCGAGACATTCCAGACAGGCGAAATGGTGTCCCTCTCAGGCACGTCTGGACGTACTGTTCCCGGCTCGGCCGTCATCTCCTCTGAAAACGAGGCCGACTGTGAAGAAGCCGAAAAGACCAGCCGGCAGACACCGATCTTTGCTGCCGTGAGTCTGGGATTGGGCATCGGCATTGGCTCTCTTCTCGGGATAATCGCTATCGTCTTTATTGGCTTCATCAATCAGGGGAGCCGTGAATCATGAGCGCCTCAAAGAACACACAGATCTCCCGGCGCGGTTTTCTGAAGCGAGTCGGGACCGGCACGGCGGCTGCCTTCGGTCTGGCCATGCTGCCTCAACAGGCTCTGTCTGGCTATGCCAGTGGTGATAGCGAGAGTCATGGTCCAACCTGGAGCCTCTTGATTGACCTGACCCGCTGCACGGGCTGCGACTCATGCGCTCTGGCCTGCAAGGCAAGCAACGAATTGCCTGATGCGGATGTGGTGCCATCGGCGCTGGATGCCGACACCTACACCTTCGTCGAAGAGCACCAGGTGACCAAGGCAGACGGCACAACTGTTACACGGTACGTGAAACGACAGTGTATGCACTGCCTGGATGCCTCATGCGTTTCCGCCTGCCCGGCGGCGGCCATGCACAATAGCGGCGAAGGCCCCGTGATCTACCGGGCCGATCGCTGTCTGGGATGTCGCTACTGCCAGGTGGCCTGCCCCTTCGAGATACCTCGTTTCGACTGGGATAACGGGCTCACGCCCAAGATCAGTAAGTGCTGGATGTGCTTCGAAGGGCTCCAGGAAGGTCAGTTGCCGGCGTGCGTCGAGGCCTGTCCAACGGGTGCTCTTCGCTTTGGACGCAGGGATGACTTGTTGGCCCAGGCCCACGCCCAGATCGCCAGCAATCCTGCGCGCTATATCGATCATGTCTATGGTGAAAACGAGGTTGGCGGCACTTCCGTGCTTTATCTCTCGGATGTGCCCTTCGAACAGCTAGGCTTCGTCGCCAACCTGCCTGATACCGCGCCGGCACAGGAAACCGAAAAAATCATGAGTAAACTTCCAACCGTCATCGCCGGCATGACCGCCTTGATGGCCGGATCTGCCTTCATTACCCATCGGAAACCTGCCGAACCGGAGGATATTGTGCCGGAAGCGCTGGTTGTGAAAGAGGAGGAGTAAAAGATGGAGCTATTGGCTTCTCCCGCGCTCTGGTTGGTTCTCGCTCTTAGTGTTGCGATTCCTGTCCTGTTCATCGTCGGTGCCCGGCGCCTTGCCTTACGCATGGTGGACCGGCCCACAGCGATGACCGCTTCCCTGCCAAAATTCCTGCCAGCGCCCCGTTTACGCGCACCTTCATTGCGATGGTTGCTGACCCGCGGACTGCTTCTCACGTTGATTGGCACTGGCCTGGGGATCATCATGCTGCGCTTTGTATATGGCCTTAGCGCAGTGACCAATCTCAGCGATCAGTTCGCCTGGGGACTGTGGATCAGCTTTGATGTCATGTGCGGCGTGGCCCTGGCGGCCGGAGCCTTTGTCATCGCAGCCACGGTGCACATCTTCCGTCTCGAACGGTTCGAACCACTGGTCCGTCCGGCTATTCTGACCGGGCTGCTGGGCTACTTGCTGGTCGTCGCCGGACTGATAGTGGATCTGGGCAGGCCGTACAACGTGTGGCGACCGCTCTTCCACTGGCAGCACCATTCGGTGCTCTGGGAGGTGGGTGTCTGCGTGGCCACCTACACGACCGTTCTTCTGATCGAGTTTTTGCCCGTGGTGCTGGAAAAGGTCAACCATTTTGAGGCTGTGACCACCCGCTTGCCTACCGTGAAGCTCACCCAGCTTCTGAAGAAGGTATCGATCGCCTTCGTGATCATGGGTGTCGTTCTCTCCACGCTGCATCAATCATCCCTTGGTTCCCTGTGGGTACTGATGCCAACCAAGGTTTCACCCTTGTGGTACTCCCTCTACCTGCCTGTTTTCTTCTGGATGTCGGCTATCGCCGTCGGTCTTGCCATGACCATCGTAGAGTCTACGCTCAGCTCCAAGGCGTTCAACCGTGGTCTGGAAACACACCTATTGGTCGACCTGGCCAAAGCCGCAGCGGTGGTACTTGCCATCTACCTCGCGGTGCGGGCTATCGATCTGGTTGTGCGAGGCGCCTGGCCTCTGATGTTTGAGCCAACGCTCCAGGCCGCCAGCTTCTGGGCAGAGATCGGTCTCGGCGTAATGCTGCCGATCGTGCTTTTCTCCATCAGGCCCTTGCGCCAACGACATGGCGTGTTGTTCCTGGGCGCTGTTCTGATCGTGGTCTTTGGCGTCGTGCTGAACAGATTCAATGTCAGCCTGATAGGCCTGCTGCCCTACACCGGACAGATCTATACCCCATCATGGATGGAACTGGTGGTCACAATGACCCTGGTGTCGCTCGGTGTAATCGCCTTCGGGCTGGCGGCCAAGTATCTGCCGGTGTTTCACGAGGAAGAACATGAGGCATCCCGGTAAAGACGTGCGACCGGCGTGAGGGTGCACAGTGGTGTACTCTGATACAATCAATTGCCCCGGCAGAGGAGCCGGGGTTTTTTGTTGGATACTGTACACTAAAGTTATGGCAACACCTACTTCACGGCACGCGCCTGCTGGTGTGCCCGTGCACCTGCTCGCTGCGAGAGCATCTCACAGGCCATTGGTATCAAAGTGGCATTGCTCTCGTGTTGGCATCCGGGCAGCCCCCCCCCCGTCCCCCCAGAGGGGGGTGATGTGAGCGGGATTCCCCCCTTTGGGGGGTTAGGGGGGCAGAACAAGATAGAAACCAGGAGTTTGTAAGCAATCATCCACGCTGCGAGAGCATCTCACAGGCCATTGGTATCAAAGTGGCATTGCTTTAATCTTTGCCGGATGAGGGGATGCCGGCCATGAAGGTATGGCCTGTGGGGGACCCGCCAGCCATCACGACTTGGGCGACGGGATGTGCCAGGTGGCAGTCAACGCACAGTTTCTCCTGCGCCGGGAAGCCATAGCCGGCGTGGGCCGAACCCAGTTTCTCCCTCTGGTGACACAGGAGGCATAACGAGTCGCTGGAGGTGGCGACGCGAGGTTTCTGACTATGCACCTCGTGACAGGCAGCACAGGAAACCCCGACCTGTCCGTGCTTGCTGTCCCGCCACTCATCCAGCGTGGTCGAGTGACAGGCGCCACAGAGTTCAGCCGAGGTTGCGATAGCCATGCTTTCTGCCGGGTGTTCCGGATGATAGGGTCCGTGACACGCCTCGCAGGTCACACCGGCCGACGAAAAACGCCCCGAAACAAGATTGTAACCGGTGGTATGACAGGGCAAACACTGGGAGGGTTCCGCTGTCTGCTTCAGTTTCACCTGGAAGGATGGATTGAAGGATGCCTGGGCGTGAGCAGTGCCGGCCCAGGCAAAAAACTGCTGATCATGACAGATGGCACACTGCTGGGGACCGGTGGCACTGGCCCAGAAATCATGGGAATCTCCAGCTTTCGCAGCCGAACGGGAGACCGCTCCGGGCGCTCCCAACAGGGAACCGATTATGGTTGTTGCAATGATTGATGTCGTGAGCCCCACCACCAGCCACTGGCAGCGATTCCGGAGGTTGGCAGGGATTCGTTTTGACATTTTTCGCCCACTTAGTGTATCACCTGCCGTTCCGCCCAGACAGGTGCGTACTGCGTGTACAGGTCACAGTTGCTGCATTCGGGGGGCATTCTTCCTTCAGCCCCCTGGCGCGCCGTCCAACAGGGAACGTCCGGCTGGTGGCCCGCGGCGCAGTCTGCCCTCATGGCCTCGCTGCAGCCCTTCAGCGACCAGCAAGGCAGACCTGCCATGACACTGATCGCGGTTGGTTGAATGGTTGGCACTGCCGTGGCGGGATAGCCGCGCGGCGACCGGGATTTCGCTTGCACTTTGACCGGCCTTTGCCGGGGCTGTTTTCCGGCCTCGGCTTCGGCCTGCCACCTGGCGTCCAGGCGCAGAAGCACGTAGCCAATGCCGATCGTGATCAGCAAAGGTACGCCAATACGCAGAACAAACAGTCCCAATATCGTCAATGCGCCGGTGAAGCCATCCATGCTGTTGCCCTTTTTTCTGATCAAGCCATAGCACACAGGTCCCGTTGACACTGCCGCTATTCTCAGCTTACCATGGGGGCGGCTCAGATTCAATCGGGTAATTTCCCCATTTTTTTTGTGGGGAGAAGGGCCGGGAAAAGAAAAAGGGCCGCTGCTTGTGTTACAGGCTGATAAACCCCTTCTCAATCGCGTACTTGACCAGTTCAACCCGGTTGTGCAGGTTGAGTTTCCGCATGATATTCTCCCGGTGCCGATCCACGGTTTTTACGCTGATCACCAGTTCCTTGGCGATCTCCTTATTGGACTTTCCTTCGGCGATCAGGGTAAGCACTTCTCGCTCGCGAGGGGTGAGTACCTCCTTGGTGGCCGATGTCGCCTCAGCCCGTTGCAGAAACTCGTTGACCAGTAGCTTGGCCAGCGATGGATAGATAAAAACATCACCCTGATTGGCGACCCGAATGGCAGCCACCAGATCGTCAGGCGCAGCACGCTTGGGCACGTAGCCCGATGCCCCGGCATTGAGCATTTCAAAAAAGTATTGTTCGTCCTCATGCATGGTCAGCGCCAATACGGCTACATCAGGAGCCTTTGCTTTGATCCGGCGCGTTGCCTCGATACCACTCATGCCCGGCATCGCTACATCCATGAGTATCACATCTGGCTCCAACGCTTCGAGGGCCAAAATGGCTTCTTCGCCACTGCCGGCTTCCCCCACAATCTCGAAATCGTTTTCAGCCAGGAATAACATGCGTAATCCAGCTCGTACAATGTCGTGGTCATCAACCAGCAGAAGCTTGATCTTCGACATCAGTTGTCGCTACCTCCTGTCCAAGTAAGGGAATGCTCACCCATATTCGAGTGCCGGCGTCGGGCTCCGAATCAATGGCACACTCGCCGCCCAATAGTGCGGACCGTTCCTGGATTCCCATCAATCCCCAACCCGAGTAGGGAACCTGGCCTGTCGACAGCAGGCCCACATCAAATCCCTTGCCATCGTCCTCGACGATCAGGCAGACCAGAGTCGGCACAAAACGCAGAACCACCGTGATACTGGAGGCAGCGGCGTGTTTGGCAACGTTGGTCAAGGCTTCCTGGAAGATCCGGAACAGCACGGTCTCGTATTCCGATGGCAGTCGAACCGGTGTGCCCTCGACAATAAACTCAACCGGCGTGTCCAGGCGTTTCTCGAACGCCTCGGTATACCAGCTGATCGCCGGTGCCAGACCCATGTCGTCAAGCAATGGGGGGCGCAGGTCGGCGATGATCTGTCGCAGTTCGCCCAACGCATCGGTGCTGAAGGATTTTATTTCACGCACCTGGCTGACCAATTGGCCCCCTGCCTTGCCATCGGTTTCCAGCAGGGTTTCCACACCACGCAGGCCGAGGGCAATAGCCGTCAGTGACTGGGCAGTGGCATCGTGAAGTTCACGGGCAATGCGCTTTCTTTCGGCTTCCTGGGCGCCCACTACCTGATGCAACAATTCACCAAGAGTCTGCTCCCGATCCTGAGCATCGCTGTATAGCCGGGCATTCTCTATGGAAAGTCCCAACTGCCGTGTCACACCCAAAATCAGTTGCAGTTCATCGAGCGCCAGGTCGTGATACCCCTCGGCCCCAGCCTGTACCAGAACTATGCTGCCGATGACCTGTTCCCGCACGAACAAAGGCAAACTGATCATCGTCACCGGGCTGGCATAGAGATGGCACTCGGGTTCGGTCAACGCCTGTTCAAATGAGACTTCCAACACCTCGCCATCCAGGTGTTCGCATAATACAAGCTTCTGGGTTGCACATTTTTCACCCAAGTCCCGAGCTCGCTCCAGCCGGGCAGAGCAGTCTGCCGAGGCGCAGCAACACTCTGCCTGCACTTCGAAGTCGCCCGTGCGCCGGTTGATCAGCAAGATCAAGCCCGCCTCAGGAAAATCAAGGCTACGCACGAGCCGCTGTAGAGCAGCCTGCTGGCGAGCCTGCATCTCCATTTGGCTCGCCAGCAGGTTGGAAAGCTCCAGCATCAGGGCGAGTTCACGCGCGGTATTTCGCAACTCGGCATTGAGGCGTTCCCTCTCCTGGCCGGTCTGTTGCGCAGCTACCAGCGCCTCCGACTGTGCCTCTACCCTTGCCTCGTTCGCGTATTCCAGTCGCCGCTGGCTCTCGACCTCAAAAGCATTCAACGTGCGTACCATGAAAAAGGCCAGAATGCCAGCCATGACCCCGCGAAAAAGCTGGATCGGGACGCCAAACCAATCAAGAAAGAGGGCGCTGTTGATGACCGACGATGGGAAAAGCACTGTCTCCCGGACAAAAAGCTGACCGACCACACCGTAGAGCAGCAGGGCCGTCGCGGCCCAAACCAGATCGCGGCCAAACTGGGGTATACCATGTTCGCGAAAAGTCCGCTGCTGAGCCATTAATGCCCACGCACCCAGAAGAGCGGCAGGAATCCCCAAACTGTAACGAGCCAGAACATCGGCGATACCAACCGCGTCATCCGAGGATAACTGCAACGTCAGGGTCACCACCACCGTTCCTGCTGCCCAGATGCCAAACACAATCAGCAGAGGAAACAGCAGCCGGCCTCCTGTCGTCTGCCCTGGCCGCAGAAGTCGCATGCCGAATGCTAATAGCATCAGAAACGAGACCACGAGAAAGGCCAGGCGGATGACTTCATGCAGCACGGTGGGTGCATACCCGGAGGTCAATGCCGCCACCAGTTGGAACATCACGATCCATTCGTGAACGCCGTGCAGAATGCCAAAGGCTGCCAGAGGCACAATGGCCTGGGCAAATCGGAACTCTGACCTCCTGCGACTTGCAAGGGCCAATGCCAGTCCCATGGCAAAAAAGGCCAGGCCGTAAAAAAAATATATGAGAACGCCGTAGCGCACAAGGAAGGCCGAAATCGGATTCATTCAGTTACATTGTACCATCTGTTAACTGGGAAGCCTATGACGCGCGCCAGTGGAACGGAAACGCAAGATGAAATGTGAAAGTTGGGGAAACAGCCAGGGCCAGTGGCGCTTTCGTCCACACCTGGAACAGGAGGCATTTCTGCTCAACCCGGGAGTTATGGTACACTTCTGCCAGACATTTGTCAAACGATTCCGGAGACTCCCAATACCCATGGCCCTTCAAAGTTACGTCGTCGAAGGCCGGGCCCATCTGTTGGCTCGCCTGAAACTGGTTGGGGATCTGCTGTTGGCCGCGGCGCTCTATTTTGGGGGCGCGCCCCTGCTTTTCCTTCTCGCGCCAGCCATCGACATCATTCTTCTTCTGCCCTATCTGCGTTACGTGAAACGCTCGCCAGCTGTCCTGACACTTGGGACCCTGCTGCTATCTGCCCTGCTCCTGGCTCTGGCACCCGCTGGGCTTGGCACAATCGGTGTGACTCTATGGGTGCTTTACCCGTTGATTCCCCTTGCTGCCGCCTTCGTGCTTGGTCGCCGTAATATCGCCTGGCAGGCGGCAGCCCTCACAGTCGTGGTTGCCCTGGGGGGCGGTTATCGGGTTTGGAACAACGGGCAAGACCTGGTATTCGATCAAACTACCCTGATCGCGTTTTTGCTCGCAATCGTTATCTGTGTGGCGGTTGCATCGTGGCTGATGGCCCGGACGCTGCAGGCCGATCCCGGCAACCGGGACCTTCTTGGATCAGCACTGACAGTAGTCAAGGGAGTCATAGTCATCCCCTTTAACTGGGTCGTTGGCGGCATCAACCCAGACGCCTTGCAGTTGGAGCTTCATCAACTCAAACGGCAACACAACCCCCGCTGGATCGTCCTGGATATCGCACCTGCCGGCGAACTGGGACGCCGCGATCTGACTGCAATCGACCAGGCCGCCGAGGGGATATCCTCGACCCATTGCACCATCGTTCTGGCTCGTCCCCCTGTTGATGCGTTGGGACACCTTGATATCGCGCGGCCTGTGGTGGGCCGGATTGAACGATTTGCCACCGTTCCCCAGGCAGTCGAGGCCGGTCTTCGCAGGTTGGGCTGGACCAAGGAGAGCGAACAGGCGCAGCGAGTCGTGACCACGCTCTAGACGAATACTCGTCGCTAGAGCAATGCCACTTTGAAACCAGGGGTTGGATGGGAACGGCATGTTCGGCCCCCCTAACCCAACAACGGGGGGAACTCCGGTCACATCACCCCCCTCTGGGGGGCCGGGGGGGGCTATTCGGATGCCAACACGAGAGTGTGGTCACTTTGGAACCAGGGGTTGGATGGGAACGGCATGTTCGGCCCCTTAACCCCCCAAAGGGGGGAACTCCGGTCACATCACCCCCCTCTGGGGGGCCGGGGGGGCTGTTCGGATGCCAACACGAGAGTGTGGCCACTTTGAAACCAGGGGTTGGATGGGAACGGCATGTTCGGCCCCCCTAACCCAACA
>JAYELL010000055.1 GCA_034717495.1 Chloroflexota bacterium
CCATGCAACCTCCTTGAATCCGGGGTTGGCGGGGAAAAACATGGGTGTCACCCTGATTTTGGGGGCAAGTGAGAGATTGTCGATCAGATAATGCTGGATGGGTTGGTTGCCCTGGAGATTGTTTCCATATGCGCGAGGATGGGCCGGTTCTGGTGCGGCTGGCCGAGATCAACCATATCGACGACAAGGAAGGCAAGCCGGTTGGAATCAACCGCTATATCGGCCGGCGTCCGTTGCTCGCCTTCGGTAACTCCGACGGCGACCACCAGATGCTGCGATGGACAGCTGCTGGCGACGGTCTGCGTTTCATGGGTATAGTACACCATACCGATGCCGAGCGCGAATGGGCCTATGATCGCGGGGCAGATTTCGGTGGCCTTGACAAGGCCTGGGACGAGGCTGTTGAGAAGGGATGGACCGTGGTTGACATGAAAAATGATTGGCGGCGGATTTATCCACCACCGAAATCATGATATGCTGACAATATGACATGCCAATATGCCAAGATGTCAGGATGTCAAAATACAGAATCATGACATGCTGATATAGTGACGTAGGATTGTACTTACAGGCACATCCTGTGGTAGAATATGAAAATCGCCGCAAGGTGCAATCCGATCTGCGCGAGCGCCTCAAGGCGCAATTCGCAGCGGAAGGTATCCAGTTGGTGTTGCCTCAACGAGGTAGTTTCAGGAATAACGGCTTTTACGTCCCATGGCACAAGGCCCTGGCTGTGCCAACCACAACCACAATGAATGTTTCATCAATCTAATTTCTATTTTGGAGGTTACTCATGACTCAACGCAATTTGCAACCGGTACAACGAGAACGCAACTGGGCGGTCTACATCCTGTTTTTCCTGGCCGTCATCGCTGGCATCCTGGCATTCGTCGATGCCGCTCGCTACATGGGCTGGCTGCCCATCGCTACGTTTGGCGAACTGAAATTCGTGTTGCCTGACGCCAGATGGTTTGCCGCCCTGATGTCTGCCCTGGTAGGCGTGATCTGGTTCGTCGTGGCCAAATGGCTGTGGGATCTTAATCCCTCAGGTTGGCTGTTCGTAGTGGTGATCGCTGTGATCAACCTGATCTTCCTGTTCCTGTCGATTCTGGGCAAGACTACCTTCAGCGACGTGCTGATTCCGGTCATTGTCAACGTTCTGGCATTGATCCTGGCGTTGCTGCCGAGCACCAAACAGGCTTTCATTCCACCGTTGCCCTCGAAGGACGCCGTTCAGGATGCAGCCGACAGGACCGCGGCAGCCCGCACTGCTTCCGTTGCGGCTACGGCCGACAAGGTTGCTGACAAGGCAACCGACGCAACCGCCACTACTGGCGCAGCTGTCGCCGATGCAGCAGATGACACGGCAGATGCCGTTACAGAGTCAGCGGCTGCAATCGCGGCTGCCGCCGAAGCAGTCGATGCCGCTCCCGGCGTCGATTTGACGCAGATCGAAGGCGTTGGCCCCAAGATCGCTGAAGTGCTGCGAGCAGCCGGTATCAATTCCTATGCCGAGTTGGCAGCTACTTCGCCCGAGGAACTGCACAAAATCCTGGCCGATGCCGGCATTTCTGCCAAGCCCGATACATGGCCCTCGCAGGCCCAGCTGGCTGCTGCAGGGCGCTGGAAGGATCTCGAAGCGATCCAGGCGCAACTGAAGGGTGGGCGGACAGCCTGACAGGCCAGTTGGGCGACCCTGACGGTCGCCCTGGCATAACCCGTCACCCGGGGCAGGTGTCTTCTTGGCACCTGCCCTTGCACTGCCCAGCCCAGGCGAGCGCATCTGAAGATAGTTGTGCATACCTGGGCTGGTGCAAGAAACCTCTGCCTTTACACCGGAGAAACCCAATGGTTAAAAATACAGCTCAAGGCGAGACTCCTGCCTACTTGCAGGAGGAGAACCCTGTCGGTCCGGACTGGCTGAGTCCCGGCTGGCGCAAGTTTTTTACGGTCCTGCTGGGTATCGTTTTTTTCCTCTCCTTCCTGGCCTTCACCCTGGGGCTCGCTGTGCGGCGAGATATACTGAGTCCCACGCTTTATAGCGAAGCGCTGGCGGAAAACAACATCTACGAGCGGGTCTACACCGACCTGTTGGCCGATCCGGCGGTACAGGATCAGGTCGCGGAGATCACAGGAATCGACATCGACTTGATCGTGGGTGAGGCATATGCCCAGGTGGTAAGCGCGCTTTACCTGATCCTGCCACCGGCAAGAATGCAGGCAGCCACAGAGCAGTTTTTCACCAGCCTGACCTCCTATCTTTCTGGTGAGACAGAGCAGTTAGAGGAGAATCTGGGCCTGGGTGCTGCGCTAACGCCGGAGGTTTTGGCGGACCATGTGGTGAAAGCAGCGACGGCAGCAGCTGTAGAGGCAATTGACAAGACTACCCCGATCGTCGAACGCAGGGCTGAGAAGTTGGTGGAGGAAGAGCTGGTCGCGTACATGGACCAGATCAGCCAGGGCCGGTTGGGGCCGATTCCGAACCGGCTACTCAGAACCACTGTTGCCGGCCTCTCTCTAGCCGCAAGTGAGCAGTTGGTCGATCTACTGCTGGGACCGGCTGCAGAAACGGCCAGCGACCAGACTCGTCTGCAGATCGAGGCCGCGCTGGCGGCGGATGATCTGCCCAGCGCCATATCGTTTGCCACAACGGCGCGGCTCCAGCTCCGGGTAAGCGACGCGATCACCAGGGCAGAGCCGAGGCTGGCCGAAACGCAGGCCTTGATCGGGATATCCGGCGCCGCGCAGGCCATCGGCGAGACGCGAGACTCTCTGGTCGCCGGACTGAACACAGTACGGGGTTACGCTGGGATACTGCAGGCGGCGCTGATTCCGCTGGCTATTATTATGCTGGTGAGCCTGTTGCTGATCGGGTGGCTGAACAGTAACAGCCTGCGTTCGGCGCTGCGGGCGGTGGGATGGACCCTGTTTGCCTCCAGTGGTGTGGTGCTGCTTGTCTGGCTGATCGCTGGATTCTTCCTGCGTTCAACCCTGCAGAGCAAGCTGGCAGCGGCCCAGGTGGGCACGGCCAGCCTGGACAGCATGATCGACGATGTGCTCGGTTCCCTGGCGCGCGGGGTGTGGGAGTCGGTTTGGGGCATCGCTCTTTTTTGGCTGATCCTTGGACTGATCAGCCTGGCCTTTGGCTACAGCGAAAAACTGCTGGCGTTCCTGTATCGTTTGCTGGCGCCGGTGTGGGAATACAAGTGGCGGGTGTTGGCTGGTCTATTGGGCCTGTTCGTGCTGGTACCGCTGGTGTGGAACCTGTTCACCGCTGACAGCCGGGCTGCCAATCAACCCTGCAATGGCCATGTCGAGCTGTGCGATCGCCCCATCAACGAGGTCGCCTATGCTACCAGCCACAACTCCATGTCCATCGCCGAGTATGGCTGGGTGTGGCCGATGCACGATGGCACGATTAGCGAACAGCTGGAGGCCGGAGTCCGGGCGCTGCTGATAGATACCCATTACCTGGACAATGAGGAAGCCAGGGAAGAGCAGATTGCATCGTTGTCCGGTCCGGAGGAAAGGGTGGCCCGGCGTGCCATCAACATCTTCGTGCCACCCGATCAGGACGGCACCTACATGTGCCACCAATTGTGCGGGTTTGGCTTCACCGTACTGGACGATTCTCTGGGTGAGATCAAGACCTTCCTGAACGAGAACCCAAGGGAAGTACTTTTCATCGTCATCCAGGACGAGATATCGTCAGAGGATACGGAGCAGGCAATTGAGCAAGCTGGCCTGGTGCCGACGATCTATTCGCATCAGGAGGGTGAACCCTGGCCCACCTTGCGGGAGTTGATCGATCGCAACCAGCGCTTGATCGTGATGGCGGAGAACGAAGGCCCGCCACCGGAATGGTATACCAATGTCTGGAACTCAACGGAGGAAACGCCCTACACCTTCGTGGTACCAGAGCAGTTCAATTGCGAACCTAACCGGGGCGACACCGGCAAACCCTTCTTCCTGCTGAACCACTGGATCCAGCGGGGGTCCCCCAACCGGGTGGATGCGGCCATCGTCAACGAGTATGATTTCCTGCTGGATCGGGCAGAGCAGTGCGCCGAAGAGCGGGGACAGATTCCCAACTTTGTGGCCGTGAACTGGTATGGGCAGGGCGATCTCTTTGGTGTGGTGGATACACTGAACGGCGTCGACCAGGGGACCGAGTAGAGTGATCGATAAGCGAAACAATTGAGCAAGACTTACATACAAGACAAGGAGAACTGATCATGACTGCAGTGGCTGAAAGCCATTCTTCCAGGTGGTGGATCCCCCTGTTACAGGGGATCCTATCTATCATTGTTGGTATTATGTTCCTGATGAAACCAATCGCAACCTCGGCCACCGCCGTGTTGGTGTTGGGAATCTATTGGCTCATCATCGGCGGGTTCGACCTCATCAGTCTCATCTGGAATCGCACCGCCTGGGGATGGAAGCTGTTCACCGGTATCATCGGTATCCTGGCAGGTGGCCTGATTGTTAGCTCGTATTTCGGCAACAGTGCCATGCCACTGGTCGACGTGCTGGGTACAACCGCGGCAGTGGGCCTTGCCCTCTCGGTCGTGCTAGGAATCCTGGGCATCCTCTACGGCATTTTCGCCCTGATTGGCGCCTTCACCGGCGGCGGTTGGGTGGCCGGTGTCCTGGGTGCCCTGGGCGTCGTCTTTGGCCTCATCATCCTCTTCAATCCTGCCCTGGTTGCTCTGGGATTGCCCTTTGTGATCGGTATCTGGTTACTGGTCAGCGGTGTCTTCCTGATAATCAGTGCCTTTCGTTTGCGCTGACCTGGCTGCTTCCAGAAGACCGCGGACCGCAGACGACGGACGGCAGATGCTTGTTGGCAAGAATCAGCCGCGGTCGGTGGTCCGCGGTTCGCGGTCCTCTTGGATAGCGGGTACTAATGGAGTCTGGTTGATCCTATCTCAATGAACGTTTCGACCGATGCAGTGGAACTGACAAACCGGGCCATCGAGGCTCTATCGCGAGGCGAC
Source organism: Chloroflexota bacterium (assembly GCA_034717495.1). Lineage (NCBI taxonomy): Bacteria > Bacillati > Chloroflexota > Chloroflexota bacterium. Next base: position 4,998 of record JAYELL010000055.1, read on the forward strand.
CATGTGTCTGCACGGGCGGACCTGGTCGCATCGCTGCGCCTGGATCCAGACAACGAAAAGGCCTGGCTATGGCTCTCGGAGATCGTCGACAGCGATGAGGAGCGGCGCTATTGCCTGGAAAAGGCAGTGGCGATCAATCACAGGAGTCTGGCTGCCCGGGCGTTGCCTGACCTGCAGGACGCGGACCCAGAAGCTCCCACTGAGTTGAAATCACTGGACGAGCCTCCGGCGCCGCCAGATCTGGCAGCTTTGCCCGATCCTCACGCCGAACAGGTAAGGCGTTGGGAATGGGTGGCGATCCTGGGGGTCCTTGCGCTGCTGGCCGCCGCAGCACTGGTCTTCTTTTTGAGAAACGTACCGAGGACAGAGGGCAGCACCATTTACGTCGCTCTTGTGGCACCACTGACTGGCGAGCGCGCCAGCGTTGGGCAAGAGATGCGCTACGGAGTCGAAAGCTATTTCGCCGGTGTGAACGAAGCGGGCGGGATAGATGGGCAGCATGTCGAGGTGTTGGTATACGATGATGCCAACGATCCCGAACTGGCCCGGCAACGGGCGCAGGAGGTTGTCGAGGATGGCCGGGCCCTGCTGGTGATCGGTCACAGCACCAGTAGCGCCTCCCTGGCAGCCGCACCGATCTACCAGGCCGCCGGTTTGCCGGCCATCAGCGGCAGCGCCACAACCGATTCGCTGACGGTCGATTATCCCTGGTATTTTCGCACCCTGTTCAACAACAGTCAACAGGGTCAATTCCTGGGGGCCTATGCAGCCTTCATACTGGATATGCGCCGGGCTGGCGTCGTCTACAGCGATGATGCCTACGGACAAAGTCTCATGGACGACTTCATCGATGAGTTCGGCGAACGGGGGATTGTGCCTTACCGCTGGGCATTGGCAGCGGATGCCGGGGAACAAACTGCGGTCGTTGAAGAAGTCATCGATGAGGCGACTGGCGATCATCCGCCGGAGGTGATATTCCTTGCCGTGCTGGACCAGGACGCCCGTGACCTGATCGTGGCGCTGCGCCGTGCTGGCTTTGAGGGTTTGATCATCGGCACCGATTCGGTGGGCCGGCCTGCCTTCCCACTCAACTTCGTGGACGAAGCTGAGGAGAGGGATCAACCTGGCTTCTTCACCACGAACCTCTTGGCAGCTTCGCCACTGATATTCGATACGGCAACGGCCGAGGCTCAGGATCTGGCGGCCGATTATCAGGCGGACCTGAGCTCGTTCCCCAGTTGGACCGTGGCCAAGTATTACGATGCCGCGTTATTGGCGGCCTACGGTATCGGGCAGGCCGACATAGCGGACGACGCGGTTGCAAGCGAGATTACCGGCGAGCGCATTCGTGATACTATGGCATCTGTGAACTCTTTTGAGACGGCGTTGCAGGGCATCAACGGTCCGCTCTACCTGGATGAAGAACGAACCGCCGTGCAACCGATGGCTATCGGCACCTTTGCCAACCGGATTTTCCAGTCGGCGCCCACTCAGTTGATGCCGCTGCTCGACCTTCGCGATCTTGACCTGGTGGAAGAAGCGCAAGAAGGCCTGCTTCTGCGGATAGGTGATCAACTTGTGCGGGTGGTTCGCGTGGTCTATTCCGGCATGGAGATCAACGAGATCAGTGACGTAGACCTGAGCGACTCCTCCTATCTTGTGGATTTTTATCTGTGGCTGCGCTTCACTGGCGACGAGCAGGCAGCGGACATCGTGTTCAGCAACGCGGTGCAAGGTGGATTGACACCGGGCAGGCCCATTCGCGCTGATGTGTACGACGGCGTCAACTATCGATTGTATCGGGTGAAGGCCAGATTCAGGGAACCTTTTGATTTTCGGGACTACCCCTTCGACCAACAGAACCTTACCGTGCGCTTTCAGAACGAAACCGCGACCCGCGATCAGATCCTGTATGTTGTGGATAAGCCAACTGACTCAGAGGATGTCGAGGGGCTGGCAGTTACCGTAAGCGTGCCCGATTCTTTTCCTGCCATCGCGAGCTGGATCGTGCGGGGAATCGTGCTGTTCCAAGATGTGGTTCGCACCGACTCCTCCTTTGGTGACCCGAGACTTGGCGATGAGGATGTGCGTGTCGAGTACTCCCGTTTCAACGCGGATGTTCGGTTGCAGCGAGATGCTTTGGGCTTTCTGGCCAAGCACCTGGTGCCCTTGCTGTTGTTGATTTCGCTGCTGTACGCCAGCCTGTTTGTGCCCTTCGGTACCGGTCTGGTGATTCGGGTCAATCTGGCAACCATCAGTATCCTGACCAGCGCAGTGCTTCTGGGAAATATCTCCGACCGTTTGCCGGATATCGGTTACACGGTGGCCATCGAATATGGGTTCTATTTTTTCTTCGCGCTGGCCCTGGGCGCCGTGGTTGTGGCAATCATCGGCAATCGCTGGAGCGTAGAGGGTGAAACGACCAGGATCAGGCAGCTAAACCTCTTCACCAGATTTCTTTTTCCCGTCCTGGTTTTTGCCGTGGTACTGGTCTACGTAGTTCAGTATGCGGTTAGGTAACCAATATGATAGACATCGAAGAGATTCAGGAGTTTGCTGAAGCACACAGCGGTGGAAAGCGGGATGACGAGCAATTTCGCACCTGGACTGCTGTGTGGATTGCTGTGTTAGCCGTACTGCTGGCCGTTAGCAGCCTTGGTGGCGACAACGTAGCGGAAGAGGCGATGCACAACAATATTCGGTCCAGCGATACCTTTGCCTGGTATCAGGCCAAGAATATCCGCCAGACCCAGTATGAGCTGGCGGCGGCCGATCTGGAGTTGTCCTTGCTCGGGCAGGCCGATGCTTTGACCCCAGCCCAACGGGAGGCGATCGAGGCCCAACTGGCCGGTTTTCGTGCTACCATCGAGCGCTACGACAGCGAACCCGACCCAGACGATCCGCAGAATCCGTTGAAGGGGGAGGGCAAACGGGAACTACTGGCCCAGGCGCTGAACTACCAGTCGCAGCGGGACCATGCCTTCGCCCAGGATCCCAATTTTGACTATGCCCATGCCTTGTACCAGATTGCCATTGTGCTGGCGTCCATTGCCATCGTTGCGACGTCGCGCGGGCTCCTCTATCTATCCATCGGGCTAGGGGTTGCGGCCACAATCCTCACGGTAAACGGTTTTCTTCTGCTGGTGCCCTTGCCTCTATAACCGCCACCCCGCCTCGACCGCCGCCTCTGGCATCGTCCGCTCAATTTCGGCCAACCGGTAGCCAAATCCAGGCCCCTTGATCGTCGCCAGGTCGACCTGGCCCCGGCGCCGCCTGTACAGGCCCGGATGCACCCGCTGCTCGGGCCGCGATGCGTCAGGGTAGAATTGCATGGCATTGGTTTCGACGCCCATGATCGTGCCGGCCTGGGCGGCCAGTTGTACATGGGAAATCTGGGCCAGCATGGGGTTGGTTAAATCCTGCACCATGAGGGTCATACCATGCGCCCTGGCCCAACAGAGACTCATCAGGGCGCCTGTTTGGGTTTTGCAGGTCTTCAGGGCAACCCCTGTCCAGCCCAGGCTGTGGCCCAGCCGCACCAGCCTCCAATCGTGCGCGCTCTCGTCCATGAACAGGGGTTTGCGGGCGGAAACGCTGTGAACGTCGATGCGGTGAGCTTCCAGATCATAGGGGAAGGGCTGCTCGACGTACAGGATCGTGCCGTAGAGGCGCGGCTGTTCGACAAGCAGTCGATCCAGGATGGCGTTGACGTACTGCGGGTGACCCACTGTGCAGTTGAAGTCAGCGCTCAGCCAGAGCACGCCACTGGCCCCGGCGATCTGGCCCACCCCGACCAGACGATCGTAGTCCCAGTCCTGGTCGTCGCCCCGTAGTTTCACCTTCAGGCAGCTCAACCCATCCCGGGCGATCCAGTCGCCCAGCAAGACCGGGTAGCCATCGTCGGGCTCGTCGCCGGTCAGCTCCTCTTCCTCCAGTGGATCGAGTCCGCCCACCAGATGCCAGGCCGGCAGGCTCGTCGGCGGGTTTGGATCAAGAAACCGAGCGGGATAACAGCCCGAGAAATCAACGTCACTGCCCCTGGCTGGTCTCAGGAAGGCGGACAGATCACGGTTCATATGTTCCGGCCCATAGGTCTGGTACACCGGCATGTCAAGCAGGTTGCCAAAGGCATCGTGCAGGGCGATGTCGAAGGCTGAACAACAGACCAGCGCCGCCAGCCAGGGCATCGGTTCCTGTTCCGTTTGGCCGGCGTTGTGCTCTGCGAGCAGGCGAGGGAGTTGGTGTTCCAGGAAGGCGTAGCCGACTTCGATGGGGTGCCCCGGCTCGGCGGGCGTCACCCAAGCGCTTGCCAGCAGTGTGCTGAAGTCGAGCAGCTCCTGGTAGCGTTTGGTGTACGAGAGGCTGCTGGGCCAGACCCACTGCACGCTCAGCGGCGTCTCTCCCCACCCAGTGGCCACCCTGCCCTGGCGATCTTGCACCAACATCTCTACCCGCGCGACCGTAACACTGGTCAGCGTCTCCGGGCCGAATTTAAGTGGCACACGGGTTTTGACCGGTAAAAAAAAGAGTCTGGTGGCAACAGGAATAATGTCACTTGATCTGGTCATGTCATGCCACCCGTTGCGCCATTTCCTGGGCTTGAATGGCCAGTTCAATGGTCTTGAAGGCATGGGCCTGCGTCTGGGCGTTCTCGGTCCGGTTCAGGCAGTCCAGGATCAACTGCCCGAAGAAGGGGAATCCCACCTGTCCGTGCAGCGCCAGGTGTTGTTCGCCTTCCTGGTTGACCAGGTAGAGGTGGTCGCTGGAGGAATCGCGGGCCACGTCGATGTATTTGCGAAGTTCGATGGTGCCATCGGTGCCGACGATAAAGGTCCGACCATCGCCCCAGACCGGCAGTCCATCGGGGGTGAACCAATCGACCCGGAAGTACATCGTCGCGCCATTGTCGGCCAGCAGCGTAGCGTCGCCAAAATCCTCGAAGCCAGGATACTGCGGGTGATGGTAGTTGGCGATCTTGCTATGCAACACGGTGGCATCCCTGGCGCCCGCATAGAAGAGGAACTGTTCAATCTGGTGGCTGCCGAGGTCGCACAGGATGCCGCCATATCGCTCAGGATCGAAAAACCAGTCTGGTCGGGAGGCCAGGTTGGCCCGGTGAGGCGCCAGGTTCACTACCTGGATCACGCGGCCGATCGCACCCTCCAGGATCAGGTCACCGGCAAACAGGGCAGACTCTACGTGTAGACGCTCCGAGTAGTAGACTGCGTATTTGCGGCCAGTCTCAGCGGTGGCCGCGCGTGCAGCAGCCAACTGTTCGCCTGTCGTCAATGGAGGCTTGTCGACGAAGAAGTCCTTGCCCGCATCCATGACGCGCAGGCCGACTCCACAGCGGTCGGCCGGGACCGAGGCGCAGGCCACCAGTCGAATGTCCGGGTCGGCCAGTACACTCTCTTCAGACGGGGCGATCTGTACCTGGGGAAAGCTCGCCTGGAATCGGGCCACCCTGGCTGGATCGGGATCGCTGACCCAGGCCAGTTCGGCGCCGGCCTCGATCAGTCCGTTGCACATGCCGTAGATGTGGCCGTGATCGAGGCCGATGGCCGCGAAACGGAATTCGCCAGCTTCGACCACCGGGTTGGGTTTGCCTGTAGGAGCGTAGAACATGCCATCCTTGCGTTGCATTGATCCTCTCAACTTTCGTAGCTGGAACCCAGGGTAATGGCATCGTCGGCGAAGCCGGCGACGCTGCGGGTTTTTTCGTGGTAATGGGGGGCGTTCTTCAGGGCGCTTTCCCGTGTGTAGTAGGGCGAGTCGGCAGGCAAAGGCAGCGCGACCTGTTCGCCGGTGAAACCAGATTGATAGATGGCCGTGACCAATTCGATGGTGTTGCGGCCCTGCCAGCCATCGACCAGCAGCTCATCCTGCCCTGCCAGCACGGAGAGCACGTTATCGATCTGGGCGAGATGCCCTTCATAGGCCAGGTCAGGCAGGCTGTTATAGAAGTCATCGATTTCGCCGGCGGTCTCCGGGTCGGGAACGGGAAAGCCGTTATCCCGCTGGGTGGAGGCAACTACCTTCCAGGGCACAGCCACGCTGGCCCGTTCACCTTGAAAGGCCAGGCGTTGCTCTTCCCCGTGGTGTACCAGGGACGCGGTTATCTGGCCCAGCCGGCCATCGGGGTAGCGCGCTACTGTCAGGGAGAAGTCCTCCACCTCCGAGTTTTCGTGGTTCAGGTTGGACACCACCGCTTGCAGATCGGTTGGCATACCCATCATCCACTGGAAGAGGTCGATGTGATGGACGGCGTGGTTCATGGTGCAACCGCCTCCCTCTTTATCCCAGGTGCCGCGCCACCACAGGTTGTAGTAATTGCTGCCGCGCCACCAGTAGGAGTCGACCTGGGCGTGGACGACCCTGCCGATGATTCCGCTGTCGAGTACCTTCTTAAGTTTCATCAGCGGCGTCTTATAGCGGTTCTGGGCCACCACCGAGAGCATTCGCCCGCTGCGCCCGGCCGCCTGGAGGATGGCATCGCATTCCTCCAGGGTCGGAGCCATCGGCTTTTCCAGCAGCACGTTTACGCCCGCGTCGAGAAGATCGATCGACGCTGATGCATGGAGGTAGGGGGGCAGGCAGACGGACGCCAGATCAGGCGTCTGGGCGTTAAGCATCTCCTGCCAGGAGGTGTAAATGGGCATATCCAGGCCATAACGGGCGGCCTTCTCTTCTGCCCGTGCCAGATGATGGTTGACCAGGGCCGTGATTCGGCAGCGTTGGCCGAAGTGCTGAAAGGCCTGGATATGGGTGTCCGAGATGGCACCGGTGCCGATAATTGCTACGCTTATCATGGGTTTATGCTATCGGTTGCCATGTTGTTTATACCTCGGGGCTGGATTGTTGATGCCATTGCAGATCAAAAGATCAAGGCAATGCCATCTGGTGGGATCATATCCGAACAGTAGCCTGGAGCCCGCCCTGGACAGGCTCATCAGATACGACGTAGATATAGCCGCCGCCACAGCCTGAGTACATAGCGCCAGGATAGCGAGCCTGGTAGTAGTGCAGAATGCCCATGAGATCGATGGTGATGGTCGGGTGGCGCACGGTGTGCGGGAGAATGGTTTCCCAGCAGACCATGCAATCGTTCATGGATGCACCCAAGGTGTGGGCGTCTTTGGCGACGATGGCATCGAAACAGTCTTTACCCGTCTGCCCCAGACGTTGGATCCAGACAGGGTCCAGGTTCTTGACGCCAAGTGGGTTGTAGCCAGCTGGACGTTGCGTTATGGGCACCATGTAGATAATCTGTTCCAGCCAGCGCGCCACGTCGGGCCTGGTGTTTGTTTCGACATGGACCGGAAAATAACCGCCATCGCAGCTGTAATCGAAATCAAGGCGATTGACGCCGGGATAAATCAAGCCGGCCATATCCTGCGAGCCGGAAGGCTCTGGCCGGTCCGCATTCTCCGCCTCGTACAAGACCTGTACCAGCGCAGCCGGGTTGGCATCCGGTAGACCACCAGGCCATAGTTTTTGGGCGACTTTTCGGGTGCTGGTACCCATGCCACAACGATCCATAAATCGGCAGGTGGGTTCGATCGACACGACGACCATCGAGCCGGGCGGTGAGGGGTTGTGCTCCGATACAAAGGGTTGGTCGATCCAGCCGCCGGCAAATGCCATGCGATAAGGCATCTTGCCGATGACGTCGATGATCTTAGGAACTGCCATTGTCGTCTTGGTCCCCTTCTTTCCCTCGTTTTCCTCAGTTATTTCTCATCGGCAGCAGGCGTCGGTAAACCAGCGGCACGATCAGCATATTGCTTATTGATCCAGGTATAGGTGCGAGCCATGCCCTTTTCCAGCGGTAGATTTGGCTGCCAACCCAGCACTTCCAGGATGAAGGTATTGTCGCTGTTACGTCCGGCCACGCCGCGAGGTGCATCCAGTTTGTATTCACGCTCCAGCTCGACGCCGGCAATTTCTTCGATCATGCTGACCAGATCGTTGATGGAGATCAGTTCGCTGGAACCGAGGTTGATCGGGGTGGCGATCAGGTCATCGCAGTGGGTGATCATGTCCACCCCCTTCACACAGTCGTCGATGTACATGAAGCTACGGGTCTGGCTACCGTCGCCCCAGATGTCGATTTCCATCACGCCGCTGTCCTGCGCTTCGATGACCTTGCGGGTCAGGGCCGCGGGGGCTTTCTCGCGGCCGCCATCCCAGGTACCGTTGGGTCCGTAGACATTGTGGAAGCGGGCGATGAAGGTCTTCATCTTGCGTTCGGCCCAGTATTCCTGGCAGAAAATCTCAGAGATCAACTTTTCCCAGCCATAACCACGCTCGGCGTTGGCGGGATAAGCGTCCGATTCTTTGAGTGCCCGCACGTTGGGGTCTTGCTGGAGATCGATGTTGTAGGCACAGGCGGAGGAGGAGAAGAAGTAGCGATCCACCCCGGCATTGTACGAGGCTTCCAGCAGGTGGGTGTTGATGAGGATGCTGCGCAGGCACGCCACCCGGAAGTTCTCGATGAAGCCCATGCCACCCATATCGGCGGCCAGATTGTAGACCTCGACAGCGCCTTCGACTGCACGAACGCAATTGTCACGATATTCCAGGTCGAGACAATTGCTCTCGACGCCGGGCACTCGCTGGTACCACTGGCAGAGGGGCTTTTTGTCGATGGCGCGGATGTTGGTGAAACCCTGATCGGCGAAATAGCGGGTCAGCGCCCCGGCGATGAAACCACCGGCGCCAGCGATAACGATCAAGTCGTCTTTGTTGCGCATTGTTGCCGCTGTAGGATTGTTTTGGCTCACGGTTGGATTCTCCAAATGGCTCAAGCCTGACTATTGATCGGGATAGACGAGCTAACAGCTGGCTCAGTCGAACCACTCATCCTGCGGGTCGAAGGCCGGGATGGCTGTGAGCGCGACCCGCAGATTACCGACGGCCCGATGGCGGCAACCTGGCTTGATCAGGACCGCAGAATAAGGCTTGACCGGCAAGAGCTCGCCGTCCAGTTCCATGAAACCTTCACCCTCCAGGATGAAGTAAATCTCGGTGATCTTTTTATGGTAATGGACCTGGGCATCCTCCTGAACATCCAGCAGGTGAAAGGTCGCCGTCTGGTCCGGATCGGCGGTAAAGGCCCGCCGGGTAAGTCCGCAGGGGCAGTGAATGGGAGACATCTGGTCCATCTGTTCAATCTGGAATTGATTCATGGCAGTGTTGTTTCCTAACCTGGATGACTGGAGTTACGCACTTGGCAAAATTCGGGTCAAATGACATCCTGAGCTTGTCGAAGGGCGGCATTTGACCCGTTCGCACACTTCGATTGCTCTCTCCGGCCCCCCTAACCCCCCAAAGGGGGGAACTCCGGGCACATCACCCCCCTCCGGGGGGCCGGAGGGGCTGTCCGGATGCCAACACGAGAGCAATGCCACTTTGAAACCAATGGTTTGTGAGATGCTAGCGCGGCATGGATGACTGCTTACAAACTTCTGGTTTCTATCAGGAATCACTTTAGTCCAGGTCCAATACACCGCTGGCCTGGAAGATCTGGCGGATATGGCTGGCATAGTCGTTGAATTTGTCGGGCAGGTCATCCAGCCGTCGTGGCCGGGGCAGGTCGATGTCGATGATCTCGGCAATCTGGCCCGGACGCGGCGTCATGACGATCACGTGATCGGCTAACAGAACTGCTTCCGGGATACTGTGGGTGATCATCAAGACCGTATTACGCTTTTCCATCCACAGATGCTGGATGTCCATGGAAATCTGTTCTCGGGTCAGGGCATCCAGCGAGCCAAATGGCTCATCCATCAGTAACAACGGTGGATCGTGGACCAGGGCGCGACAAATAGAGACGCGCTGTTTCATGCCGCCTGAGAGTTCGTAGGGCTGCTTGGTTTCAAATCCTTCGAGCCCGACATCCAGCAGCAAATCCCGTGCCCGGGGTTCGTAGGTGGCCTTGTCCAACTTACGGATGTCGATCTGAAGCATGACGTTGGAGAGCACGTCGCGCCAATCGAGCAGCACAGAATCCTGGAAGATGATGCCCAGGTTGGTTTGGGGCTCTTCCACGCGTACGCCATCGATAGTGATTTCGCCGCTGGTGTAGGGGACCAGGCCCGCCAGCATTTTTAGAATGGTCGTTTTGCCGCAGCCGCTGGGGCCAACGATGGCGACGAATTCCGACTCGTTGATGTCAAAGCTGACATCGTCCACGGCCAGGATGGTATCATCCTTTGTTAGATATGTTTTTTCGACATTCTGTAATCGAATGAATGCTTCGGTCATGACCAACTGCCAATCGAGATTTCCGCACGGGGCATCCTGTGCGGGATGCCCCGTGCGGTTGCGATCCCTGCGCTGCTACTCCGCGGGCATGTAGGGTGGCTCAGAGATGAAGTCGTTGGTGAAGAAGACGTTGATGTCCTCCTCAGGCTTGAAGCTGGCGAACTCTTCCAGCAATTGCTGAGTGGCCGTCCAGTCCTCGACCGCGGACCAGCCGATGGGTTTTCCTTCTGAATTCGGCGTGTGCAGCAAGGTCAAGGAGCCTTCGATCTCAGCGAGGGAGAGGGGCACGTCGAAGCCGTAGAGCTCGGCCTTTTCTGCGAATATCTCGGCGGCCTCTTCCGGATGGTCCTTGGTGTATTCCCAGGCTCGCTGGGAAGCTCGCACGAAGGCCTCGACGGTCGGGACGTAGCCTGCCATCGCCACCTTGCCTTTCAGGTGCGTGCGCGCCATTTCTATATCCACACCTTCGTCGAAGCTGTAGCAGGTGGTGCCGGTTTCGGCGATGTAGGGCAAATGATTGGAAGACTTGCCGCAGATGTGCATGATCGTCGGTCCGTGGATGCCTGCACACAGCCGTTTGTGGTAGGGAAGAATGAAGTCACGGTAGGTGTCAGGCGAGATCAAATCTCCGGAACAGGTGGCCTCACCCAGCAAGATGGCGTCTGCACCTGCGTCGAGCTGGGCGTTCGCGTACTGAATTGCCAGCCCGGTCAGTTGATTCATGACCCGGTGAACATTGTCAGGTTCCGTAATGATCCAGGGGAAAAGATTGGGAAAACCAAACAGTTTTGCCGACAGAGCGAAGGGCCCAACGATGGACGAGAGAACGGCCACTTCCCTGTCATAACGATTACGCAACTGGCTAATCGCTTCCAGGACGATCGGCACCCGGCAGCGGTCAAGGAAATCTTCGGGGATGGCCAGCTCATCGGGATCGTTCCAGATGGGCACGATATCGGTTGGCAAGGTGTCCAGGGTACCGTAGTCGATCTCCATGCCCAGTACCTCGACCTCGACCGTCATACCGAAGGGCAGTTTTATCGCCTCGATACCACAATATTCCCAGATCGAGGCCGCCAGGCCGGCCAGTTGGTTCACATCGCTGTGGGCGTCCGGGTAATAGATGCCGGCCCTCTCCATCATGCTGACAGTGATGCCGGTGACCACGGCCGCCACAGGGGGACGATCTACCGGTTGGTGAAGCAGGGCATTGAGGAAGCGGGTCTTGGCGTTCATGGCCTGTGATTGTCAGAAACTCAGATCCCAAATGACGGGCACCTGTTCGTCGGAGTAACCAGAACGGTGCAGGTAACTGATGTAATCTCTCAAGGCTGAACGATTATGATCGCGGACAACGGCTTCCAGGCGGTCGGCATCCTGGGCCTTGATGGCATCCAACATCTTCCAGTGGTCCTGGTGGGCCTTTTCGATGCGCTTTCCGAACACGTCGTCCAGATAGTGCCTGCGTACCCTATCCCAGTGGAGCAACATGTGCGCCATGATCTCGGCGACGAGGGTGGCGCCTGAGCATGTACAGATCAATTGGTGGAATTGGGTGTTTGCCTGGGACCAGCGGTCGGGATCATCAATCAGATCATCCATCTCCGTCAGGAGCATTTCGACTTCGGCCAACTCATCATCACAGATATTGATGCAGGCCATGCGACCGCTGATGATCTCCGCAGTTTCCAGCAGGCCGAAGATCTCAGTGATCATGCTCGGTTTCAGATCGGCAACCATCACACCGGTGTAGGGGCGAATGACGACGAAGCCTTCCGATTCCAGCTGTTGCATGGCCTCCCGAACGGGGATGGGGCTGATGTCCAGGTTGCGCGCCAGCTCGTCGATGACCAGTGGCGTGTTAGGTGCGAATTCCCCCTCGACGATGCACGCCAGGATCCACTCGTAGACCGCTTCTCTTTTGCTCCGGGCAGCCAATTTCGTCGACATGAGATTGCTTTGCCAAACCTCTTAGTTTGCAATACAATATATGATATAGGATACATTGGGCAGGGTATTTTGTCAAGCGCTATCCCTCGACCCATTGGTACCTTTCGAGTCAGATTCTTGCCCACTGGACAGGAAAATTGGCCACGAACCTAACAAGGATGTACCGCAGATCTGTCTGAATGAACCGCAGATGACGCAGATCAATCATAAAAAGATCAGCGCCGGAGGTCTGCGTAAATCAGCGTTCCTCTGGCTTGTTCAGGTTAGGAGGCCTGCGAACCATGACAACAGACCGGGTTGCCCTTGTCACAGGAAGCAGCCGGGGGATTGGCCGGGGCATCGCCCTGGCCCTGGCGGCCGGTGGCTGGCAGATCGTGATCAATTATCACAGCAACAGGAAAGCCGCCGAAACCACCCGCGCCGATGTGATCGAAGCGGGTGGCGACGCGCTGGTCGTGCAGGCTGATACGGGAGACCTGGACAGCCTTGACGGGCTGGTGGATGTCACCTTGGCTCATTTCGGCCGAGTCGACCTGCTGGTCAACAACGCCGGCGTGGCGCCTCGCCAGCGCCTGGATGTTCTGGAAACCAGCCCCGAGAGCTATGATGAGGTCATGGCCATCAACTTACGGGGCCCCTTCTTCCTGACCCAACGGGTGGCCAACGAAATGATCGATCTGTTGGAGGCGGGCGTGATTGTTACTCCTAAGATCGTCAACATCAGTTCCATCAGTGCCTACACCAGTTCGACCTCGCGGGCCGAATACTGCATCAGCAAAGCAGGCATGGGCATGATGACGATCCTGTGGGCGGATCGACTGGCCGAATATGGCATCAACGTCTACGAAATCCGCCCTGGCATTATCGCCACCGATCTGACCTCGGTGGTCAAAGATAAATATGACCATCTGATCCTTGAACAGGGCTTGACTCCCATCCGCCGTTGGGGACAGCCGGAGGACATCGGCAAGGCGGTGGTCGCCATAGCAGAGGGTCTGTTCCCCTTTTCGACGGGTGAGGTTTTCAATGTGGACGGTGGTTTCCACATGCACCGGCTGTGAGTAATTGACAATCGCCAATTGATAGTTAAACAAGGAGCGAGTATGAGCACCAGTTATCCCCGCATCGCCCGCCTCAATACAGCCGAGAAATTCCGGGCGCATATCGATCATCTGAACATCCACTTGCCCTTCGACGAGGAATTGCAGCCTGCGCCGGATGGCCCATTGGCCCAAACATTTGTGCTGAAGACCGGCCGGGTCATCGGCAACCGTTTCTGCACCCAGCCGATGGAGGGCTGGGATGGCACGGTGGATGGTTGGCCCACCGAAAACACCCATCGCCGGTGGGCCAACTTCGGCCGCAGCGGCGCCAAGTTGATCTGGGGAGGGGAGGCGGTGGCGGTCCGCCATGACGGGCGTTCCAACCCCAATCAGCTGATGATCAGCGCCGGGGCCCATGCCGGTCTTAATGCTCTGCGCGAGACCTTGCTGGAAGCGCATCGAGCCACATTTTCTTCGGTCGATGATCTGGTGGTTGGCCTGCAACTCACCCACTCGGGACGCTTTGCCCGGCCCAATGTCAAAACCCGCCTGGAGCCGATCATCCTTTACCACCATCCCGTGCTGGATCCCCTGTTCGACCTGGACCCGGCGTTGCCCGTTATGACAGACAACGAGATCGACGGCCTGATCGCTGATTTTGTGAGAGCAGCGGTTTTGGCAGCGGACGCCGGTTTCGATTTCGTCGATATCAAACATTGCCACGGTTATTTGGGACACGAGTTCCTCAGCGCCTACGAGCGCCCTGGTCGCTACGGCGGTAGCCTCGCTAACCGTAGCCGGTTTCTGCGGGAGATCGTGGCTGGCATCCGCCGGGATGCACCCGACCTGATGATCGGGGTGCGTCTCAGCGCCTTCGATTTCCCCCCCTTCCGTCCCGGGGAGCAGGGCGCGGTCCCGCTGTGGCTGGATGGTCAGCAGGGCCAGTATCCCTTTGGCTTTGGCGGCGACGACGATGATCCCCTGGCGATCAATGTGGATGAGACGGTGCAGTTCCTTCGCCTGGTGGAGTCGCTGGACATCCAGCTGGTCAATCTCTCATGCTGCAGTCCCTACTACAATCCGCACTTCAGCCGGCCAGCCTATTTTCCACCCTCCGATGGATACCCGCCTCCCGAGGACCCGCTGCTCGGCGTGGCCCGGCAGATCAACAACGTGGCTGACATCAAGGCCCACTTCCCCGATCTGGGGCTGGTGGGCACCGGCTACAGCTATCTGCAGGAGTGGCTGCCCAATGTGGCCCAGTACGCGGTGGGGCATGACAGGGCCGATTTCATCGGCCTGGGGCGCATGGTACTCTCCTATCCGGAGATGCCTGCAGATGTTCTGGCCGGCCGTAGCCTGGCCCGCAAGCGCATCTGCCGCACCTTCAGCGATTGTACCACAGCGCCGCGCAATGGCCTGGTCTCCGGTTGTTACCCACTGGACGATTTCTACAAGGCCACGCCGGAAGCTGTTCAGTTGAAGGAAATCAAGGCGGGGACGTAGGGGCGAGGCATTCCTACTTCCATCTACCTGGACCATGTTAGCCCATCAAACCTGCATTTCACTCTGACCAGGCAACCTTTGAGAATGCCTCGCCCTTACATATTCAGGAGGAGTCCGTGCAAATAATCTCTTTCAAGCAGGCCGCCGATCTCATCCACGATGGCGACACCATCCTGATCGGCGGGTCCGGGGGCGGGCACGCGGTGCCGGAGGCGCTGATTGCCGCGCTGGAAGATCGTTTCCTGGCAACGGCTACGCCCCGGCAGATCACCCTGCTGCACCCGGTTGGACTGGGCGACATGGACAGCCAGGGCGTGGGACGCCTTGCCCACGCCGGCCTGTTAAAACATATCATTACCGGGGCGTTGGTCAATACGCCTGCCATACAGAGGATGACCCAAGACGACACCGTTGAAGCCTATACCCTGCCCCAGGGAGCGCTCTCGCAACTGATGCGCGAGATGGCGGCTGGCAGACCGGGTCTCGTCTCGCACGTGGGGCTGCACACCTTTGTCGACCCTCGCCACGGCGGGGGCAGGCAAAGTCCCTCAGCCCGGGAGGACCTGGTTGAGCTGGTGACGCTGGCGGGGCGGGAATGGCTATTCTACAAGCCCATCCATGTAGACGTGGCCTTTCTTCGGGGGACCACCGCCGATGAGAATGGCAATATCACCATGGAGCGAGAGGCGGTGTTCGGTGAGATGCTTTCCATGGCGCAGGCCACGCGCCGGGCGGGCGGCATCGTGATTGCCCAGGTACAGCGGCTGGCTCAGCGTCACAGCCTGCATCCCAAAGATGTCAAGGTCCCCGGCATGTTGGTGGACCTGGTGGTGGTCGATCCCGATCAGCGCCAGAGCTATGTGACCGACTATGATCCCTCGTTTGCCGGTGAGCTGCGGGTGCCGCTGGAAGCGATCCCGACTCTGCCCTTCGATGCGCGCAAGGTTATCGCCCGGCGGGCTGCCACCGAGCTGTTCCCTGGCGCCATCTGCAATCTGGGCGCGGGTGTGTCCACAGGCATCGCCAACGTGGCTGCCGAGGAGGGTTTTCTCGACCAGATCGTGCTCACCAACGAGCAGGGCTTGATCGGCGGGGCGCCTGCTTCCGGTGTGGATGCCGGGGCTGGCATGAACTATGACGCGATGATCGACCAACCCTATCAGTTCGACTTTTACGATGGCGGCGGTCTTGATCTGGCGTTCCTTTCCTTCGCTGAGGTGGATGGTGAGGGCAGCGTCAATGTCAGTCGCTTTGGCGATCGCATCATCGGTGTCGGTGGCTTCCAGAATATCGCTCAGAACGCCAAAACGGTCATCTTCAGCGGTACCTTCACTGCCGGCGGGCTGCAGATCGATTGGCAGGATGGGCAAACGGTGATCCACCAGGAGGGCAGGTTTCCCAAGTTCGTTGACCAGCTTGGACAGGTGTCCTACAACGGTGGCTATGCTGCCAGCCTGGGGCAGAGCGTTTTATTCGTCACCGAACGGGCGGTGTTTCGGCGACAGGCGCAAGGCCTGGTATTGATGGAGATTGCACCAGACGTCGATCTGGAACGGGATGTTCTCGGTCAGATGGGATTCGCTGCCATCGTATCGCCCGACCTGAAGCAGATGGATCGCCGCCTGTTCCTACCGGAGCCGATGGGATATGCCAGCGATCTGCTGGCCAAGCCCCGGCTGAATCTTCCTGGCCGGTTGAAGGACGCCGGACTTGTTTAGGTCACTTACCTGGAGAACTGCTCATGTCAAAATCAAGCAAGGTATCCACTGAAGCGGAGAGAATTGAAGCGTTTGCCCTCTCTTTTCCGCGCCCGGCTGTGGCGCTGGCCCAGATCCAGTCGAAACCGCTGGGTGTTCTGCGCTTTGCCGTTAAAAGGGCGCTGCAAGAGCGGCTGTACCAGTTGGAGGGGGATTCCGATATCCGCTGCCTGGTGTTGACCGGGGTAGATAGAGCCTTTTCGGTCGGCTCCGACATCCGGGATTTCAGCCAGGAGGTCGGCTGGTTGCTGGAGAACGACTATATTGAAGCGGGCCTGAACGCAGCGCTCGAAAACTCCCGACTACCCATCATCGCCGCCCTGAACGGCTTCAGCCTGGGCGGTGGGGCTGTGTTGGCCCTGGCCTGTGACATTCGCATCGCCGCCGAGTCGGCCAGGATCGGTTTCCCCGAGGTCAATGTGGGCGCGTTTGCCTCTGGCAGTGGCACCCAGCGATTGCCACGGCTGGTGGGTCGCGGCCGGGCGCTGGACCTGTTGTTCACGGGGCGCACGATCTCTGCTGAGGAAGCGCTGCAGTACGGTCTGGTGGAATACGTAGTTCCCGACGATGAGTTTCTGCCCTTTGTTCTGGACTACGCTGAAAGCATCGCCCGGTTGTCAGGGCCGGTGCTCGCCGTCACCAAACGCTGCGTAACGGTGGGGCTGCGCGACGGTTTCGAGGCGGGCCTGGCTGCCGAGCGACAGGGGCGCGTCGAGACCGGACGGGGAGCCGATGCTCTGGAAGGACGAGATGCCTTTCTCGAGAAGCGCTCTCCTCTCTTCAACCAATCATGATGGTATTCGACGGCTTTGCCACCCCGGGCAAGATCATCTGTGTTGGCATGAACTATCCGACTCCGGGCAGGCCCTCCGTTGCCATGCCCTATCCTGTGCTCTTTCTCAAAGCCAGCAGCACTGTGATCGCTCCTGGAATGCCCATCCAACTGCCGCGCGCCAGCCAGAAGGTGTTCAGTGAGGGGGAAGTAGCGGTCGTGATCGGCAAACAGGGCAAACACATTGCCAGGGATCGGGTCTGGCAGCACATCGCCGGCTTGACCATTGCCAACGACGTGGGCGCGCAGGAGCTGGAAGGGCGCACCTCACAATGGCAGACGGGCAAGCTGCCCGACACCTTTCTGCCGCTCGGTCCCCGTCTGGTGCCGCTGGCAGAGATCCCCGATCCCGCCAATCTGGAAATCCGGCTGACGATCAACGACCGGCTGGCGCTTCAGGGAAACAGCAGCGCCATGATATTCGATATCCCTGCGCTGGTGAGCTACATCTCGGGCCTGGCGACTCTCTTTCCTGGCGATGTATTGGTCACCGGTAGCCCCAAGGGCATAGGCGACCAGCCTGCGCCTCGATCAATCATCCGGCCCGGCGACACCGTATCGATTACGATCACAGGGTTGGGTACCCTCACCAACCCTGTGGTTCTGGAGGCAACATGACCCGAACCCGACCGATGGCCATCGTCAGCGAGCCAGGGAAACTCATAGTTCAGGAGGTCCCGCTCCCTGCCCTGGGACCTGGCGAGGTTTTAATCCTGGTCAAGGTGGTGACCATCTGCGGCAGCGATCTCCACGTCTTCAAGGGCAAACATCCGTCGGTGAAGTTGCCGGTCCCTGTAGGGCACGAAATCGCCGGCGAGATCATCGGCGTGGGCGGTGCGGTGACGCGGGTATCCCTGCACGATCGGGTTGCCGTGGAGCCGGTACTTGTCTGTGATAGCTGTCTCTTCTGCCGCCAGGGTGATTATCACCTCTGCAGCAATATCAGCTTCCAATACCGGCAGGGGCAGGGTGGTTTCACCCCCTATTTCGTGGCCGACCAGCGTTGGGTGCATCGCTTGCCCGACAACGTCTGCTATCTGGAGGGTGCGCTGATCGAGCCGCTGTCGGTCTGTGTGCATGCGGTGCGCCGGGCAGATCCGGTTTTTGGCGATCAGGCCGCCATCTTCGGCGACGGCCCCATTGGGCTTTTTACGCTGCAAGTGGCGCGGTTGGCCGGCCTGTCTCCGGTTTTTCTGGCCGGAATCCAGGAACCCCGGCTGGCGAAGGCCCGGGCACTGGGGGCAACAGTGGTGAACAGCCTGCAGACCGATCCGGTCGAGTTTATCCGGCAGCAGACCGGCGGACTGGGTGTGGCGAGCACCTTCGAGGCTGTGGGTATCCGCCAGACGCTGGTGCAGTCGTTGCAGGCGCTGAAAAAGGGAGGCACGGCGGTGCTTGTGGGCTTGTTTGAGCAAGCTGAGGTGTCAGTCCCGGCCAATATCTTTGTTCAGCAGGAGATCGGCCTGCTGGGATCTCAGGGCTACGCCTGGGATTTCCAGCGATCGCTGGCGCTGGTGGCGGAGCGCCGGGTGAAGTTAGCCGAGATCGTTACCCACCAGTTTCCCCTGGACGAGGTGCAGCGGGCCTTTGACCTGTTGATGGCACCCGATTCTCCGGCGATCAAGGTCGCTGTCATTGTGGATGGGTGAAATTTAGTTGTACATAATGCCGCGACCTGTGGTATAATAGAACAATAGCTGCGGGTGCAGTGCGACCTGTTGGGGCAGCCGAGGCTGTGATCTACAGGAAAGGTGTCCGGTTAACGTCCCACCGGCCCAAAGAGCGTGCAACCCCCGCTGCGTCCGAGGGACCGGTGCCTTTGTGACCCAACCATCATAATGTACCGATATTCTTTCTAGCAATTCAATTGGAGGATTCTTATGACTCAAGTACCTGTACAGCGGGAGAAGAACTGGGCGGTCTATCTCCTGGTTATCGCTGCTGTTGTCGCCGGCATCATGGCTTTTCTCGATGCCGCTCGCTACATGGGCTGGCTGCCCATTGCTGCAATGGGCGACATGACCTTTGTGCTGCCTGACGCCCATTGGTTCGCAGCCCTGATGTCCGCCGTGGTAGGTGTGATCTGGTTTATGGTGGTCAAATGGCTGTGGGATCTCAATCCCTCGGGCTGGCTCTTCGTCGTAGTGATCGCCATCATTAACCTGATCTTTCTCTTTCTGGCGATTCTGGGCAGCACCACCTTTAGCGCCGTGGCGCTGCAGATAGCGGTCAATGTGGTGGCCCTGATCCTTGCAATGCTGCCAGGCACCAAGGCTGCCTTCGGACAGTCGTAGAGTTGCCCGGGGGCGGAGGAAGTAACAGGAAGCGAGACAGCTTCACGCTGGTGCCGATCAGAAATATCGTCCTTGATCTGTTTGAGGACGATGAGTTCCCGGGTTCGGCGTCGACCGGACCTGGGGTTGATGGTTGGGTCCACTGAATGGCATAGCATAAACGAAGAAGGGCCTGGTTCTTCATAGCAGGACGTGATTTTCGTCAATCGATACGCCGCCGGAAAACAAGGTAGTCCGGCGGCGTATGCTGTTATCGCGTGAGGATGGCGATCTGTCCATTCTGAAATGACGTCGATCTTGCCCCAAACAGACTATCGTCTTCTCAACACAAAACTGTATCCCCCTCGCATCGCGGGTGACCTGGTGCCGCGCCCGCGGTTGATCGATAAATTGACGCAAGGCAAGGATCGGCGTCTGACGGTCGTCTCGGCGCCGGCAGGATACGGCAAGACCACCTTGGTCCGCGTCTGGTTGGAGACTGTCGACCGGCCCTACGCCTGGTTATCCCTGGACGAACAGGATTCCGACCTGGCTACCTTTGTTTCCTACATAATTGCCGCTCTGCGCACCGTGTTTCCCGACGCGTGCCAGACCGTCTGGTCTCTGCTCAGTTCTCCCACATTGCCCGAACCGGGCCGCCTGGCAAATATCTTCCTGCTCGATTTAGAAAGGCTGCCAGGATCTCTGGCTCTTGTATTGGACGACTATCATGCCGTTCGGAGCCGGTCGGTCCAAGCCTTTGTAAAGCGCCTCATCCAGTATCTTCCCGCGCGTGTTCACCTGGTGCTGATCGCTCGCTCCGATCCACCCCTGGCACTTTCCTGGTTACGGGGACAACGACAGCTGAGCGAGATTCGGACTGGCGACCTGTGTTTTACCAGGACTGAGGCCGATGCCTTGTTGACGGGGATTCTTGGGGATAGTGCACCTGGGGAGGTGACGGCGCTTTTGGAGGAGCGAACTGAGGGTTGGGCCGCGGGTTTGCAGCTGGCCGCCCTGTCCATGCAAGACAGCCCGGACCCCGCTGCCTCTGCCAGACGCTTTGCCCGTAGTTCCCACCGGATGGTGACCGATTATCTGGTGACCGAAGTGCTGGAAAACCTGCCAGAGGTGCACCGCCGGCTGCTGTTGCGCATGTCAATTGTCGAGCGGTTCTGTGCTTCTATGTGTGAGATTTTCGACGAGCCGTCCGAAACCCCGGGGAGCGGAGTAATCCTTCTTGAGACGTTATGGCGTTCCAACCTCTTTCTGGTGGCCCTGGATGATCAAGGCGTCTGGTACCGCTATCACCATCTCTTTCGCAGTTTGCTTCGCCATCGGTTGCGGCTGGCCTATTCTGACCAGATCGTGGCAGGCTTGCACCGGCGAGCGACCGGCTGGTTCACGGCCAACGGAATGTATGAGGAAGCCATCACCCATGCCGTTCAGGCTGGCGAAGAATCGCTGGCGGCGCAACTGGTCGAAGAGCACATGCATGAAGCCCTGGACCAGGAAGATTGGCGCCGGCTTGAACGGTGGGTCAATCTGTTACCCGGAACGGTGCTGCAGCGTCCGGGGGTATTGGTAGGCCAGGCCTTTGTGCAACATCTTCGCTATAAACCGGCGGCTGTTATTTCACTGGTGGCGGATGCAGAGACGGGGTTGGAGGTTGACACATCTGCCTACTACTCACCGGCTCAAAAAAAAGAGTGGCTGGGTGCGATCAATGTGCTACGCTCCAACGCGTACAGTGGCACGGGAAATCCTGAACGCCGGTTGAGTTATGCCGAGGCGGCGCTGGTGCATTTGCCCCCGGAGCCATCGTTCGCCCGCGGCCTGGCAGAACTACAGGTTGTAGTCGGTTTACAGGAGACAGGTCAGAAGGATACCGCCGTGGCGCTGGCGCGTTCCAAGTTGAGTGGGCAGTCCGCACAGGCAAATGTGCGAACAATGAGATTGCTGTTGGCGCTCGGCATGGTTTACTTCGCTGAAGCTGATTCGGACGGAGTCCAGGCCGTCGCGATGAGCTATCTCAAGTTGGCGTTGGAGGCGGGGCAGAAGGTGAGCATCGGTTGGGCGAATTTCGGCCTCGGTTGGGTTCACTATCAACACAATGACCTGAGTACTGCTGAAACCTATTTCAACGACGTGATCCGAATGCGCTACGATGTGCATGGTCGATGCGCTGTCGACAGCTTCACCGGGCTGGCGTTGACCTTGCGTGCCAAGGGACGCCACGAGGCAGCCATGGAGGCTGTCGAAAACCTGCGAAACCTGCTGCTCGACCGCGGCATGGCCGGCATGATGCGGGTCGCCGGCGCGGTGGCACTGCGCCTGGATGAGGTGGGCGGGAATCGCATCGTCCCCGAGGAATTTCTGGCCGATTCCGGGGCCCAATTTACCGCGGATTTGTGGGCTATGCCCGTGCTTGCGGCCGCGCGTGCTTTTCTGCAACAGGGTACGCCCGACAAGCTGTCAGTAGCATCGGAGTTGTTAAAAACATGTCGGACACTGGCGGAAGCCAGACATGCGCGACGGCGACTGATCGAGATTGGCGCGCTGGAAACGTTGCTCCATTCAGCGCGCGGCGAGGAAGAGTCAGCCTTGGAAAGACTGCAGGCAAGTGTGCTGCTCGGGGAAGCTGGAGGCGCGCTGCGCCTTTTCGTCGATGCCGGACCAGGTCTGCGTCCATACCTGGAGCAACTCCTGGCCCTGGGTATCGCCCCGGCTTATGTGCGGCGAATTCTCGATGCCTACCGGGTGCCCGCATCCGGTGCGGAACTCCTGGTTCTGCCCCAACTCACCAGCGATGAGACACGTCCTCCCGCCGCTGTGTCGCTTGACCTGCTCACCTACCGGGAGATCGACGTTCTGTTTCTGCTTGACCAGCGCTTGACCAACAAGGAAATCGCAGCCCGTCTGACTATCTCGCCTCGCACCGTCCAGAAACACACGATCAACATCTACCGGAAATTGGACGTCGATGGACGGCGCCAGGCTGTCGCGCAGGCCAGGACGCTGGGACTCTTGCCCGTGAGCTCATCAGGTTCGTCCCTTTGACGGAAACACCCCTCATCTCCTCAATATTTGTACGCCCCACGTGGCACGCCAGTCAAAACGGTAGCCAAAAATGGGCCAGTTTGGCCCTTCCCATTCACCTTCCTTCCTGATATACTGGCAGTGAGATGGTCGGATATCCCGCTCCCGTCCCTTTCGACGTCAATCCTGATGTGATTGTAACCAAACATGCTCAATAATCCAGATCACAAACACCATAATCAACTATCGCTTGGCACTCGAGCCATCTACAGTATTCAACTGGATGGTGTTTTGGACCCCAGTTGGGCGGAGGAACTGGGTGGCATGGAGATATACCAGACAAGTCGCGGCCAGGATGTGCACGTGACCACGTTGATCGGCGAGCTTGTCGATCAGGCAGCACTATTGGGAGTCTTGAACATGGTCTACACCCTTGGGTTGCCCTTGCTATCGATGGCGTACCTGGGACGGGTCGACCAGGGGGGGCGACATTCCGGCTCAACCCCTGTTGGTACTTGTTAATGAGATTCTGTATTCAACATTTAGCATTAGCCAAGAGGGTTTACAATGCGCACGATATTTAGCTGGTCACGCTATCTGATCTGGCTAGCAGTGATTAGCCTACTGCTGGCGACACTGGCGGTCTTTGTTTTTGGCCTGATTTCCACGGTGTCAGTCATTGTCGAAACATTCAGGCATGGGCATTACGGCGCTGAAGGTGCGCGTGTTTTGAGCGTCGAAATGATCGAAATGATCGATCTTTTCTTACTGGGCACAATTCTTTTTATCACGGCCGTCGGCCTGCAAGAACTGTTCGTTGACCCGGGATTGAAAGAGATACTGCCGGAATGGATGTCCGTCGGCAGTCTCGATCAGTTGAAATTCAACCTCCTGGCCGTGATCGTGGTCATGCTGTCTATCCTCTTCCTGGGTGTTGCAGCCAGCTTTGAATTAGTGGAAGGCGAGAGCATTCTGGACTTTGGACTGGCTACCGGCCTGGTCATTGTTGCTGCGGCTGTCGCCGTCTACCTTTTTGCCCGCGTGCACCATCAAAGTCACGAGAGTCACGAAAGTGAAGAACAGGTGGGCGCAGCGCATGCCGAACTCGAGGGGCATGGCGCTACCGACAGCGGCGCCGATCTTGACATTCATTAAGATGACGTGGGTAGATAGTAGATAATTGATATGATCTCCACAATTATCGCTCTGCTGCCCATGATCATCGGCAGTGCAATCGTGCCGATGCAGATCATCATGCTGCTGTTGATGCTCACCAGCGAGAGCAAGGGGCTATCCAAGGCCATCGCTTTCGTGTCGGGCATGACGCTGGTGCGCCTGGCGCAAGGCGTTGTTTTCGGCCTGGTTTTCACTGGCGGCGAAGGTGCCACGGAGACCGGCAGCGAAGGCTCGAGCTGGATCGTTTCCACGCTGCTGACTGTGCTGGGCATCCTGCTGCTGATTTCATTCTATAAGGCCTTGACGGGCGAGGCAGACCCGGACGCTCCGCCGCCGAAGTGGATGGCCATGCTGGATGGGATGACGCCGCTGCTGGCCCTGGGCGTGGGCGCGGGCCTGCTGTTGATTGGCGCCAAGATGTGGGTCTTTACGCTGAGCGCCATCGGCATAATCGGCGAAGCAGCAATTGGACAGCCTTCAAGCAGCATCGCTTTTCTGATCTTCGTGCTGTTGGCCGAGTCTCTGCTGATACTGCCCATCCTGGTGCGCATCATCCTGCCCTCAAAATCGAGCGTGTGGCTGGGGTCGTTGTCGGCCTGGTTGGAAAAATATAATCGCCAGATTGTGATGGTGGCCTCGTTGATCTTTGGCCTATTGTTCCTATATAAGGGTGTTAGCGGGTTTTTCTAGCTCCAATCAGGAGATAAACCATGAGCTTCTTTGATTTCAATTACAAGGCGGTTAACTGGACGCGCGGCATATGGACCGTGATCACCGTTGTTGGCGCGGTGCTTATCATTTTTCTCACCGGGGAACCAGTCGCCATCTGGGCCGGGGCCGGGGGCATGGCCATCGGCCTTGTCTATTTCAACGCGCCGATTGAGACGCGGCTCAAATTCGGCGTTGGATTGACCATTTTCGGCGCCTTGTCTCTGGGCGCGATACTGGCTTTTGGCGGAACCACGATCTCCAGTGCGTTAATCCTGGCTGTCGTCATCTTTGCCGTGGGTATCATGCAGTCGCTCGGTGGGCCGTTCATCGCCGCCGGCTTCCTGGTCGGCATTCTGGCCCTTAACGCCGTCGTTGCCGCGGGAGGGTCCATGGACGCCACGTGGGCGATGGGCAGTTACGCGCTGGGCGGCCTGTTGGCCATGGTGATTGTCGTCATTATTAACGCGATACGCGGCGCGCCTCCGGTCGAGACATCTATCAAATCCCTACAGAACGTGCCCAGCCGCACGCTCAGCAGGCTGCGCCCGAGTTCGTATTGGTTTCAATTTGCGTTGATTCGCGCAATCGCCGTGGGGCTGGCAGTCTACCTGGGCCTGACCTTTTTCGGTGACCGCTGGATGTGGATGGCGGCAACAACATTCCTGATCGTTACTCCAGCCTGGCCCTTGAGTATGATGAGCACGCTGCAGCGTCTTGCGGGAAACGTGATTGGCCTGGCAATCATCGGGCTGATCGGGCTGGCCTTCGGCGCAGACCCCAATGCCCTTCTCGATCTGGGATTCTTCCTTCTGGCCACATTAATCGCCTTTGCCTTCATCGGCGCGGGGACGGTGCCTATGGTGATTACCTGGACTGTCTGGGCTTTCGCCATGGAACGTGTGATCAATCCCGAACCCTTCTTTATCGATGTCCTCGGTGAGCGTTTCCTGGCCATCCTGGCCGGTGCGGGATTGGCCATTGTGACGGCGTATATCCTCACGAAGCTGCGGCAGGCGCGCAAGGAGCCGGATGAACAGGAATCATAAACAGTTAACGGAAAGTAGAAAACGAAAAACGCCTGTGCACCAGGCGTCTGAAAACTGATTATTGGCCACTGCCAGGCCAAAAAACCCTCAAAGGGAGACTGATATGTCATTGGTTGAATACGAAGCCGGTACAACTTTCCCCGGCGATATCGGCCGTACGGCCGATATATCCTCACCCGCCTGGCCGGCGCTTAAGCGCGCCAAAGAGGGGGCGCCGAATGTGCTCTTTATCGTGCTGGACGATACCGGCTTCGGCCATCTCGGCTGTTACGGCAGCCCCATTAACACACCCAACATCGACGCATTGGCCGCCGAGGGCCTGCTTTACAGCAGCATGCATACCACGGCCCTTTGCTCGCCGTCGCGCTCCTGTATTATCACGGGCCGCAACCACCATTCCAATCACCTGGCCTGTTTGTCAAACGGGTCAACCGGCTATCCAGGATCGGATGGCTACATCCCCTTTGAAAACGGCTTTATATCCGAGATTCTGAAGGAGAATGGTTACAACACCTACTGCATCGGCAAATGGCACCTGGCCCCCGAAGAGACCACCTCAGCGGCCGGGCCTTACGAATGGTGGCCGCTGGGCCGCGGTTTTGAGCGTTATTACGGCTTTCTCGGCGGCGACACGAACAATTACTATCCCGAACTGTGGCGCGACAACACGCAGGTTCACGTCGAACAGTCACCGGAAGAAGGGTATCATCTGAACATCGATCTGGCGCAGCAAGCCAAATCGATGATCGCCGATGCCAAGCAGATCGCGCCCGACAAACCGTTCTTCATGTACTTTTCTCCCGGGGCGATGCACTCGCCGCATCACGTACCCAAGGAGTGGGCGGACGCCTATGCCGGCCAGTTCGACGATGGTTGGGACGCTTACCGAGAAAAGGTGTTCGCCCGCCAAAAAGAGCTGGGGTTGGCGCCGCCCGACACTGAACTGTCGCGGCATGACCCCGACGTGCAGGAGTGGGACGCTCTCTCGGCCGATGAAAAGCGACTCTACTCGCGCATGATGGAAGTCTTCGCCGGCTTCCTGACCCACACCGATCATTACATTGGCCAGCTAATAGATTTCCTGAAAGAGATAGGCCAGTACGAGAATACACTGATCATGCTTATTTCCGACAATGGCTCCAGCGCTGAAGGCGGGCCAACGGGATCGGTGAATGAGTGCCGTTTCTTCAACAATGTGCCTGATACGGTGGCGGATGGTCTGGCCGCAATTGATGAGCTTGGCGGGCCTAAATACTTTAACCATTTCCCCTGGGGCTGGACGCATGCCGGCAATACGCCTTTCCGGCGTTGGAAGCGGGAGACTTATCGCGGAGGCGTCAGCGATCCCTTTATCATCAGCTGGCCGGAAGGCATCGAGGCGCGTGGTGAAGTGCGCACGCAGTACACACATATCGTCGATATGGTGCCCACGGTGTTGGATGCGTTGGGCATCGACCAGCCGCGGCAGATTCGCGGCGTGACGCAGTCGCCAATGGAAGGCGTGAGCCTGGTGAGCACTTTCGAGGACGCGGACGCGGCGGAAAAACATAAGACGCAGTATTTCGAGATGATGGGACACCGCTCAATTTATCACGACGGCTGGCGCGCAGTTTGCCCCTGGCCGGGCACCTCTTTTATCGAATCGGGGCGCGATTTCGGTGCAGTTATCACCGATGACATGCTCACCGAGTTGGACGCTGACGGATGGGAACTCTATCACGTGGCCGAAGATATGGCAGAGACGAATAACCTGGCGGCGCAGGAACGCGGACGGCTGATTGAGCTAATCGGGCTGTGGTACAACGAGGCCGGCAAGTATAACGTCTTGCCCATCGACAGCCGCGGCACGGCGCGCATTGCCGACGAACGGCCGACAATCGCCGAAGTACGCGACAACTATGTGCTTTACCCTCATACGCAGGCTGTTCCGGCGGGCGCGGCGCCGAAGTTTCTTAACCGGCCGTATGCTATCCGCGCCGAGGTAACCATTCCCGAGGAAGGGGCCGAAGGCGCGATGTTGAGTATGGGCGGCAATGATGGCGGTATATGCTTTTATATGCAGGACGGCCGTTTGTGCTTCCTGTTCAACTACCTGGCCATGGAATATTTCTACGTGCGCTCGGACGGCGCGGTACCCAGCGGCGATCATGTGCTGGGCATGGAATTCACGCCAACAGGAGCGGCGGATCCCGAAAATGGCAAGGGTACGCCAGGCACGGTGGTTCTGACAATAGATGGTTCCGAAGCCGGCAGCGGCGATATCGCCGTAACATCGCCGCTGCGCCTGGCGCAGGGCGGCATGATGGTCGTTGGCGCCGACGAAGGCGCGCCGGTATCGCCGGAATACGATCCGCCATTTGAATTCACAGGCGAGATCAAGAAGGTTCATTTTGATCTTAGCGGCGAATCAACGGTCGATCCGATGATGGAATTGATCGCGGCGATGAGAAAGCAATAGTGAGTATTGGAAACCGGGTTTTTGGCAGAGCATTCGCACGCGGTTCGGCAGATAAAAACCCGGTTTCTATGCAGAACGAAATGGAAATTGAGGGGCGCATGATCATGTGCGCCCGCAACGAGCAGCCCGCAAACCTGATTCATCGGGTGACTGACGGGCATACAAAAGAGGGAAATGAACATGAGTGAGAATTATGATTTATCGGATCAGGCAGTCGATGCTGCCAAGCAGCTCGCGCCATGGAAAACCAGCATCCCCTGGTGGGTGGTGCTGATAGAGGGAGTTGTCGTCGGCGGTATCGGTCTGATGGTCGTGCTGGATCCGCAGGGGGCCAATGTCAATCTGGCACTTGTGCTCAGTGCGGGTTTGGCCATCGCCGGCTTGCTGCAGTTTTGGGATATCTTGCAAGAAAGTGTCCCGGAGAAGATTGACAGCGCCGTGGCCGCCCGCGCCGGAATTGCCGTTTATGCCGGCATTCTTTTACTGGTCCTCTACTTTATTGGGGATGATGCCTCAACTGGTGAACAAGCGCTGACGCGAGTAGCTGGTTTTGGCATTTTTGGCACGGCCACGCTGATCTATGGTCTTCTGGCGCTGGTCCAGGTATTTGGCACCGGTGGTAACCAGCGTCGCCAGGCTATTTTAGAGTTCCTGTTGTTTACATCTGTCGGCCTTGTGGCGCTTTACGGGCTCTTTGCCGGGGGGACAGCAATCATAACGGCCGTGCGTATCATCGGCTGGATATTCCTTATCGCTGGTATTGCCCTGATTATTCTCTCCATCTGGCGCCAACAGAAGGGAGACGAGGCTGATGAAATGATAGACGCGGCCACCGGCGCTGTAGGCGGGGCCGCCGATGCGGTTACGTCTCTTGGCCGTTCGCAGCCCGCGGACGGCATAGACAAAGCGGACGGTGACTCACCAAAAGCTGAAAAATAAGGAAGTGAAATGACGAAAAAGGAATTATCCTCCTGGCGCAAGAACCAAACTAAGCTGCGGATTCGCGAATTCGTGGCCGCCGTGACGGAGAAGGGCAGCCCGTTTTACGTCACCCCCGACGACCGTATCGCCGTCTTCGACAATGACGGCACGCTGTGGTCTGAACGGCCGGTTGTGCAGGGCGCTTTCACATTCGATCGCATCCGCGCCCTGGCTCCGGAACATCCTGAGTGGGCGACGACGCAGCCCTATCAGGCGGTCTTGGAAAACGACATGGAGACCGTGGCCGCCTTCGGGCATAAAGAATTAGGCGAAATGATCATGGCCACGCATGCGGGGCTGACCACGGAGGAATTTGCAGCCATCGTGCGCGACTGGGTTTTCAGCGCCCGTCACCCGGCAACTGGGGAACTGTACATCGACATGGTCTACCAGCCGATGCTGGAACTATTGCGCTTCTTACGCAAGAAGAAGTTTGTGACCTATATCGTTTCCGGCGGCGAAATCGAGTTCATGCGCGCTTTTGCTGAAGAGGTTTACGGTATTCCGCCACAGCAGGTGATCGGCTCCAGCATCGAAACAGTGTTTGAACTTTGCGATGAAGGGCCGGTGCTGGTGCGCTTGCCCGTGCTGGATTTTGTGGATGACGGGCCGGGCAAAGCAGTAGCGGTTAACCGCTACATCGGCCGCCGGCCGCTGCTCGCCTTCGGCAACTCTGACGGCGACCAGCAGATGCTGGAATGGACCGCCGCCGGGGACGGCCTGCGTTTCATGGGCCTGGTACATCACACCGACGCCGAGCGCGAATGGGCCTATGACGAAGGTGAGCGCCTGGAAACGGCCCTGGTTGAAGCGCGCGAGCGGAACTGGGTTGTGGTCGATATGAAGAATGATTGGAAAGTGGTGCATAAGTGCGCTACTGAGGCATAGAACAAGGAGAATAAACATGGATGTCATGCGAGAATATTTACCGATAGCGGAGAAAAAGTTTGAAGGTACGCTCGGCCGTACGGAAGAAGAGTCAACGCCGGATAAGCCGGCGATTATCACGCCGCCGGAAGGGGCGCCCAATGTGGTGATCGTCCTGTTGGACGACGTCGGCTTCGGCGCCTCGGAGGTGTTTGGCGGGCCTGTTCCCATGCCCACCCTACGCCAGGTCGCTGACGATGGGCTGCGTTATAACCAGTTCCACACCACTGCGCTTTGTTCGCCGACGCGCTCGGCGCTGCTCACCGGGCGCAACCACCACAGCGCTCACTTCGGGGCCATCTCCGAGATTGCCATCGGCTATCCCGGCTATGACAGTGTCATTCCTAAGAGCAAGGTCACCGTGGCCGAAACCCTGAAGGGCAACGGTTACAACACCGCCTGGTTCGGCAAGAACCACATCACCCCCATGTGGGAGATCAGCCCGGCAGGGCCGATGGACCGCTGGCCGACGGGTCTGGGTTTCGAGCGTTTTTACGGCTTCATGGGCGGCGAGGCCTCGCAGTGGGAGCCTTCGCTACTGGATCAGACCACGCCGATCAACCCGCACGTGGGCAAGGAGAATTATCACCTTACCGAGGATCTGGCCGACCAGACCATTTCCTGGATTCGCAACCAGAAGGCCAGCGCGCCGGACAAGCCGTTCATGATTTACTTCGCGCCAGGTGCAACGCACTGCCCGCTGCAGGTGTGGCCGGAATGGATAGAAAAATTCAAAGGCCAGTTCGACCAGGGCTGGGACGCTTTGCGCGATGAGACTTACCAGCGGCAGCTGGCGGAAGGGGTCATTCCCGAGGGAACACTGAACACGCCGCGACCGGAGGAAATTCCCTCCTGGGAGGAGTACCCGGATGAGTACAAGCCGGTGGCCGCGCGGCTGATGGAGCTCTACGCCGGTTTCCTGGCCCACACCGACGCGCAGGTCGGGCGCATCATGGAGAGCATTAAGGAACTTGGCCAGTGGGAGAACACGATCTTCATGTACATTGTCGGTGACAACGGCGCATCGGCTGAGGGAACGCTTGACGGCGTATGGAGCTGCCCTTCCTACCAGAACGGGTATCTCGAGGATCCGCAGTGGCTTCTGGAGCATATAGAGGAATTTGGCTCGGCCGAATGTGAGAATCACTACAACGTAGGCTGGGCCTGGGCCCTGGACGCGCCTTTTCAATGGACCAAGCAGGTCGCTTCCCATTTCGGCGGCACGCGCAATGCGATGGCCGTCAGCTGGCCGAATGGTATCCAGGACGCGGGCGGGCTGCGCACACAGTTTCACCACGTGATCGACGTCGTGCCCACCATTCTGGATGCGGCCAATATTCCCGCGCCGGAGCGCGTAAATGGGGTGACGCAGGAACGGCTGGAAGGTGTGAGCATGCTCTATTCTTTCGATGACGCAGAAAAATCGAGCAATCACCGCACGCAGTACTTTGAGATACTGGCCAACCGTGCCATTTATCACGAGGGCTGGGTGGCGGCCTGTTTCCACGGTCGGGCACCATGGGTGCGGTCCCAGGATTTGCCCGTCTTTGGCCCCAGTGAAGTGTGGGAGCTGTATCACGTCGCCGAAGACTTCAGCCAGAGCAACGATCTGGCCGCGGAATACCCCGAGAAGCTGACAGAAATGCAGGATCTCTTTGATAAAGAGGCGTGGCAGTATAATGTCTATCCGTTGAACGGCGCTACGACCTCACGAGGTTTGCCGTTCAACCGGCCGAGCCTGATCGCCGGTGAGAAGCAGTTCACTTACTACCCTGAGAACGTGCACATGCCGGAGATGGCCATCGTCAATATGAAGAACCGCTCCTTCGAGATGACGGCCTATCTGGAGATTCCGGAAGGGGGCGCGGAAGGCGTGGTCATCTGCCAGGGCGGCAACATGGCCGGCTGGACGCTGTACGTGGAGGACAATAAGCCGGTCTACTACTACAACTGGGTCGGTCACGAGCTTTATAAGATTGCGTCCGACGAGGAATTGCCGGCCGGCGCGGTCGAATTGAAAGTCGATTTTGACTACGACGGCGGCGGCCTGGGCATGGGCGGCACGGCGACCCTTTCTGTCAACAGCCGACAGGTGGCCGAAGGGCGCATCGAAAAGACGGTGCCCTTTGTCTTCTCTATGAGCGGCGAAACATTGGATGTAGGCATCGACACCGGCGCGCCGGTCGCACCCTATCCGGAACACGAGTTCCCCTTCACGGGCACGATCAAGAAAATCGATATCGAGGTCGGGACTGTTCTGGCCGGTATTCCAAAAGAGAAGTTGGAAGAGATCTTGGGCGCGGGCCTGGCCCACGCGGCGATGGCCTCGCAGTAAGAGTTAAGTGAACCTCGGAGGTTACTCGACCAGGCGCTTGCGCAATGATCGACACAAGACTTCCGAGGCTAAAATGGAGGTAAGAATGACAAGTAAACCATTAGGACCCAATTTGCCCTTTCCGCCCACGCCGTCGGCCAGTAAGGTCGGCCGTACGCTGGCCGAGTCGGAACACCACTGGCGGCAAGAACCGCGGCGCATCCCCGAAGACGCGCCGCATATCCTGATTCTATTGACCGATGATTCCGGCTTCTCCAACCTGGAGACGTTCGGCGGGCCGGTGCATTCGCCGACGATGAGCCGCCTACGCGAGCGGGGCATCGCCTACAATGCGTTTCACACCACAGCGATGTGCTCGCCAACGCGCGCCTCGCTGCTCACTGGCCGCAACCATGAACGGGTGGGGGCGGGCTTCATCGCGGAATTCG